>JALFLM010000172.1 GCA_022774705.1 Lachnospiraceae bacterium
AAAAAAGATAATTGAGAATCTGACCTGTCTTAGGAAGCTGGAGCAGGAAACGGGGTGCCACATCCTGCTGGCACAGAAAGCATTTTCCATGTACAGCCTCTATCCGCTGATCGGAAGCTATATCAGCGGAACCACCGCCAGCGGACTTTACGAGGCCAGACTGGGAAAAGAAGAGATGGGAAAGGAAAACCATGTATTTGCGCCTGCCTATAAGGAAAAGGATATGCAGGAGCTGGTAAAAATCTGCGATCATATCATATTTAATTCCTTTTCCCAGTATGAAAAGCACCGGGAAATGATCGCACGGTATCATGCGGAAGCTGAGCGGGCAGCTGATGGTATGCAGGGGGTGGAGAGTGTACAGGGTGCAATGTGCGCACCGGGCGCAGCGGATGCGGCCCGCCGGGTTCAGATCGGTATCCGGGTGAATCCGGAATATTCCACGCAGGAGGGACATGCGATCTACGATCCCTGTGCCCCCGGTTCCCGTCTTGGCGTCACACGGGAGAATTTCCCGGAAAAACTGCCGGAGGATGTGAGCGGGCTTCATTTTCATACCCTCTGTGAGCAGGACTCGGATGATCTGGAAGCAACCTTTCGGGCATTTGAGCAGAAATTCGGCCCCTATCTGAAGCAGATCAGCTGGCTGAATCTGGGCGGCGGCCATCATATTACCAGACCGGGATACGATCTGGACAGGCTGGTGAAACTGATTTCCTATATTAAGGAAACATACGGGCTGGAGGTTTATCTGGAGCCGGGAGAGGCCATTGCGCTGAATGCGGGCTATCTGGTGACGGAGGTGCAGGATATCGTGCACAATCAGATGGACATCCTGATTCTGGACGCTTCGGCGGCCTGTCATATGCCCGATGTGCTGGAGATGCCCTACCGGCCGCCCCTTCAGGGCGGATTTCCCGCCGGGGAGAAGCCGTACACGTACCGTCTGTCCTCCATGACCTGCCTGGCCGGAGATGTGATCGGAGATTACAGCTTTGAGAGGCAGATTCACGTGGGAGACCGTCTGGTATTTGAAGACATGGCCATTTACTCCATGGTGAAAAACAATACATTCAACGGAATCGGCCTGCCCGCCATTGCCCTTCTGAAGGAAAACGGAGAGATTCAGATGGTAAAGGAATTCGGATATGAGGATTTCAAGGGACGACTGTCGTAGGATGTTTCTGCTGCGGAGTTATGCTGCCGGAACCGTTACCCGCAAAGTCCTGAAAGTATGGAAGGATGAAGGTAGTGAAAGTAGTTTCAAAGCATTGCTTGTGTACGAGCCGGCGGGCTTCTGTTTTGCTCAATCATTCAATCAATAATCACGATGTAAAGGGTCTCGGGAGAAAAAATATTACCAAATCAGTAACGATTTTCTGGAGTGCTATTATTCCGCACATCCGAAGAAGAGGCATTCATCACACTTTTTGACAGGTTTGCCTGACTCTGACAGTTGCAGATAAAGATATATAAGGTGGAAAAAGTACATGAAACAGAAAGCACAAAGCCTTAATGGATATCCGTCAGCAGATGGATATCATATGCCCGGTGAATTTGAGCCTCATGCAGGCTGCATTATGATCTGGCCGGAGCGGCCCGGTTCCTGGATCTACGGTGCCAAAGCGGCAAGAGAAGCCTTCCGCCAGGTCATCGCCGCCATTGCAGAAAGCGAACACGTATATGTGGCAGCCGGCAGGGCCGGCATTGCCTCTGCCTGTGAAATGCTGTTTGGCAGCGGTGCGGTCCGGCAGGAGAAACGGCAGGTCTATGTCTGCGAAGAGGGGAAAGAACAGTTCCCCTGGCAGAGACAGGTGGAGATTTTTCTTATGGAAACGGATGATGCCTGGGCGAGGGATGTAGCGCCCACTTTTGTGGTCCGGGCACAGGATGGTAAAGTCCGGGCGGTTAACTGGGAGTTCAATGCCTGGGGCGGTACGGTGGACGGATTGTATGCTTCCTGGGAAAAAGACAATGCATTTGCAGCCGGTTTTGCGGAAAAATACCGTTACGGACTGTATGATGCTTCTCCTTTTGTGCTGGAGGGCGGTTCTGTTCACAGCGATGGCGATGGTACACTGATGGTAACGGAAGCCTGTCTGCTGAGCAGGGGAAGAAATCCGTCTCTTACGAAGGAAGAGATCGAAGACCGGCTGAAACAGTATCTGGGTGCGGAAAAAGTCCTGTGGCTGCCGCGGGGCATTTATCAGGATGAGACCAACGAGCATGTGGACAACGTGTGCGCTTTTCTGAGTCCGGGTGAGGTGGTTCTGGCGTGGACCGATAACCGGGAGGATCCCCAGTATGAACTTTCCGCAGCCTGTCTGTCTTATCTGGAGCAGGAAAGGGATGCCCGGGGAAGGAAGCTGCTGGTGCATAAACTGCCCGTTCCCGATCATCCCGTTTGTCTCACTCAGGAGGAAGTGGATGGATATGAATTCGAAGAAGGAGAGGATGAACGGGAAGCCGGAGAAAGACTGGCGGCATCCTATGTGAATTTTTATTTTTCCAATGAAGCGGTGGTCATGCCTGTATTCGGCGGTGACAATCAGGAAAGTGATGAACGGGCCGTTTCCCTGATGAAAAAGTGGAATCCGGGAAGAAAAATCATCCCCGTATACGCAAGAGATATTCTGGTGGGCGGTGGAAATATCCACTGTATCACGCAGCAGATTCCGGCGGGAAGCAGGAACATGAAGATGACGGAAAACGAGACCGAAAGTAAAACGAGGCTGACAGAAAAACAAGGCTGACAGAAAAATGAGGCCGAAAGAAACATGAAGTCGGCAGGGCAATGAAGCCTGCGGACAACAGAAAGGAAACAAAATATGAGAAATGTTAATGTAGCTGCCATTCAGATGCGGTGTGTGGAAAACCCGGCAGAAAACCTGCAGAATGCAGAGGAGAAAGTCCGCTGTGCGGCTTCGGAGGGAGCGCAGATCATCCTGCTTCCTGAGCTGTTTGAGCGGGAGTATTTCTGCCAGCAGCGCCGGTATGATTTCTATCATTATGCAAAACCGGTACTGGAAAATGAAGCGGTGCAGATGGGCATGCGCCTTGCTGCAGAGCTGGGTGTGGTTCTTCCCGTCAGCTTTTTCGAAAAGGACGGCAATGTCCTCTACAATTCCCTGGCCTGCATCGACGCAGACGGAAGCCTTCTGGGAGTATATCGGAAGACTCATATCCCTGATGACCACTATTATCAGGAAAAATTTTATTTCACCCCGGGAAATACGGGATTTCGGGTCTTCAGAACCCGGTTCGGCACCATCGGATGCGGAATCTGCTGGGACCAGTGGTTCCCGGAAACTGCCCGCTGTCTGGCCATAAAAGGCGCGGAACTGCTGTTTTATCCCACAGCCATCGGATCGGAGCCGATTCTGGAATGTGACAGCATGCCCCACTGGCGCAGATGCATGCAGGGGCACGCAGCTGCCAATCTGATGCCTGTCATTGCCGCCAACCGCATCGGAAAGGAATCCGTAGAGCCCTGCGAAGAAAACGGAGGCCAGAAATCCTCCCTGAACTTCTATGGTTCCTCCTTTATGACCGACGAAACCGGAGAAATTCTGCAGAGTGCCTCCAGAGACCGGGAAGAAATCCTGACAGAAACCTACGATCTGGACGAACTGGCCGCAAAACGGCTGGAATGGGGGCTGTTCCGGGACAGACGACCGGAATGCTACGGGGAAATCGCCGGATTATGAAAAAAACAGCTGAAAATGTAAAAAGTAATTGACAAGCAGTCCCAGATGTGCTATTATATCAAAGTCGGGTTTGCACCTGACAGGTACAGGGGTGTAGTTCATCGGTAGAATGGCGGTCTCCAAAACCTCAGAGAAAGGTTCGACTCCTTTCACCCCTGCTGATATGACAGTAACCGAACTCATTTATGAGTTCGGTTATTTTGTTTTACACGGATTTGTGATACAATAACAATAACTGGCGCTGGGAAAGGGGGCAGCAATTATGGGCTTTTATCTGAACAGCCGGGCAGCATATACACTTTATCAGAGTGAAGCCGGGCAGCCGTATTTTGTGGATAAGACGAAGATGCTGGGAGAATTGTTTCCGTTTGTAAAAACCGGAAACAGACACATCTGTCTGACGAGACCGAGAAGGTTCGGGAAAACGATGATAGCGAACATGATTGCCTCGTTTTTTACAAAAGCATGTGATACAAAATTAAGAGGACTTTTAAAATACCGGCCCTATGTGCAGTTTGCTTATATGACTGGTATTCTGCCAATATCGAAATATTCAAGCGGCTCGGAGCTGAATATGTTTGCGGAATATACGATGGCAAAAAGCAGGATGTTCAGCGAATACTTCGGATTTTCGGACAGTGAAGTGGATATGCTCTATGTCAGATACTGTGAAAATCAGGAGGAACCGCATTATGTTGAAAGGGAAGAACTCAGAAGATGGTATGATGGTTATGCAGCGCCGTCGGGAAACAGAATTTATAATCCACGTTCTGTGGTACTGGCGCTCGTTAACAACAATCTGGACAATTACTGGACAAGTTCCGGTCCTTATGATGAAATTTTCTGCTATATAAGAAATAATGTGGATTCCGTCAGGGATGATCTTGTATTGATGGTATCCGGAACCTCTGTTCCGCTCAAGCTGCAGTTGTATGCCGCCACTTCGCAGAATCTGAAAACGAAGGAAGAAATTCTCTCTGCAATGGTGGTGTATGGATTTCTGAGTTATGAAAATGGAGCAGTTTCCATTCCGAATAAAGAATTGATGGATAAATTTGCCGATATGATGATGCGGAAAGCGTCTCTGGGTTATGTTTATCAGCTGGCAAAAGAATCCGAGCGGATGCTGAAAGCCACTCTTGCCGGAGATACAGATACAATGGAAGAGATTCTGGAACTGGTGCATGATACGGTAACACCGATTCTTGCAAAAAACACAGATGTAAGGTGGAAATCACAATGCTGAAATGATAATTTCGTCTGATTTCCTCATTGAATTTTCTTCTTTTACTTCGTATAATGGAATTACAGTTTCCGGTTTTCCGGAGAAGGTAACGTTTTAAATATATAATGGAGGTAGTAGCATGAAGAAGATTATTAACGGTGTTGATCAGGTTGAAAATGAGATGATTCAGGGCATGGTTAAGGCTTATCCTCAGTATCTGAGGAAGCTGGACTGCGGTAATGTTGTGGTACGTGCTGAGAAAAAAGAAGGCAAGGTTGCTCTGATCAGCGGCGGCGGCAGCGGACATGAGCCGGCTCATGGGGGATATGTGGGCGAAGGCATGCTGGATGCGGCTGTGGCAGGTGCTGTGTTTACATCGCCGACTCCCGATCAGATTCTGGAAGGCATCAAGGCAGTGGCTGCAGATCAGGGCGTACTGATGGTAATCAAGAACTACACCGGTGATGTTATGAACTTCGAGATGGCCGGAGAGATGGCCGAGATGGAGGGAATTCCGGTTAAACAGGTGGTTGTCAATGATGATGTGGCGGTAAAGGACAGTCTTTACACGGTGGGACGCCGCGGGGTGGCAGGTACCGTGTTTGTACATAAGATTGCAGGTGCCAAAGCGGAAGCAGGTGCTTCTCTGGATGAAGTTCAGGCAGTTGCCCAGAAGGTTATCGACAATGTGCGCACCATGGGTATGGCAATCAAGCCCTGCACCGTACCGGCATCGGGTCAGCCCGGTTTTGAACTGACCGATGAAGAGATGGAAGTGGGTATCGGTATTCACGGTGAGCCCGGAACGCACAGAGAGCCTCTGAAGAAAGCTGATGAGATCGTGGATATGCTGCTGGAGAAGATTCTGGCGGATATCGATTATACCGGACGGGAGGTGGCTGTGATGATCAACGGCTCCGGTGCAACGCCTCTGATGGAATTATTTATCATCAACAACCATGTGGCAGATGTTCTGGCAGCAAAGGGCGTTAAGGTTTATAAAACGCTGGTGGGCAACTACATGACATCCATCGAGATGGCAGGTTTCTCCATTTCGCTGCTCCGTCTTGACGATGAGATGAAAGAACTGCTGGATGCAAAGGCAGATACCCCTGCATTTAAAGCATAGACTATCAGATACAGAATAAAGCAGGAGACAAAAACATGATCAGTAACACGGAAGTAATTGATATTCTGAATAAAATCGGTGATAAAATCATCGAAGAAAAGGATTTTCTGACAGAGCTTGACCGTCCCATCGGTGATAATGATCACGGCATCAATATGGCCAAGGGATTTACGGAAGTGAAGAAAAAACTGGAAGGCATGGCGGATGCCGATCTGGGGACGATTTTCAAGAATACGGGCATGACGCTGGTTTCCACAGTGGGAGGTTCATCCGGTCCTCTTTACGGTACGGCATTTATGAAGATGGGCATGACTCTGGGGGCGAAAAAAGAGATGAGTCTGGAAGAATTTCTGGGTGCTCTGCAGGCCGGCGTGGAAGGTGTCGGCCAGAGAGGCCGCTCCACCACGGAGGAGAAGACCATGCTGGATGCTATGGTTCCGGCTCTGAATGCCATGAAGGAGGCATGCGCGGCCGGTCAGGAGGCGGGAAGCGTGCTGGCAGCTGGTGTGCAGGCGGCCCGGGCAGGTGTGGAACATACGAAGGAGCTGATTGCGACCAAGGGCCGTGCCAGCTACGTGGGAGAACGGGGCATCGGACACCAGGATCCGGGTGCAACGTCCTTTACATTCATGCTGGAAACCGCAGCAGCGAATCTGTAGTCTTTATGTATACTGCAGGAGGGAAATTTAAGTAGTAAAAAATATTGATAAAAATGATAAGATGTGTTTAAATATACTTACGGAGGTATATTTATGAATACGTCGAATATTAAAAATTACAAACCGAAAGATTTTGCAGAATTAACAGGCGTTTCT
>JALFLM010000188.1 GCA_022774705.1 Lachnospiraceae bacterium
CCTTTCGGCGGCATGCACCCTGATTACGACAATTACAAAGCTGAGCTTCGCAGGCTCCGCGATCTGGGGGTTCCCGGTATCAAGATCCATCCGGCTTATCAGAACGTGGATTTTGACGATATCCGCTTTCTTCGGATCATAGATGCTGCTGCGGAGCAGGGACTGATCATTCTGACCCATGCCGGTATGGATATCGGTATCCCCGGCCACAATTTTACATCCATCAGCCAGATTCTCCATGTGTTAAAGGAAGTTGCCCCTGAAAAGCTGGTTCTGGCTCATATGGGCGGCTGGGACGGATGGAAGCAGGTCGAGCAGGATCTGGCAGGTGCGCCTGTCTGGATGGACACAGCTTTCACGCTGGGCATGATCGAGCCGGCTCCCGGCACCGACCGGACACCGGAAGAATCCATGATGATGACCGGTGAGAATTTTCTCCGGCTGGCACGCAGACACGGCACCGACCGGATTCTGTTTGCCACCGATTCCCCCTGGAGCAGCCAGAGTGCTTACCGGGATATGTTTCAGGCAATGGAACTGACACCGGAGGAACGGGAAGGAATCATGGGCGAAAATGCCCGCAGACTGCTTCAGCTGTAATCGGTGCACTCCCGGCTTCGGAAACACCACAGCAAAAAGGACAGCCCGGAAACAGGTTATATTGTATAACCTGCCTCCGGTGGCTGTCCTTTTATGTATCTCCGTCCGTTTCTTCCCGTCTTTCGTACTGAATCCAGAAAGTAAACAGCTGTTCCAGACAATGAAGCATGATCCGCTGATCCGTAACCATGATCTCACCGGGGATTTTCCCCTGATTGATATCATCATGGGCCTGCTCATTGCCCAGAATCCGGATAATGTGCATATAACTGATAATCCACCCTGCCGCCACCTGTCTTCTGGAAAAGTCTTCGATTTTTCTGTAAAGCGACTTTTTTGCAGACTGAGGATTGATTTCATTCATCATCAGTTCCAGCACACGGCGCGCAAGAATCGCCAGATCGAGATACCGAACCTCCTGCTGCTTCATACAATCCAGCAGCCTTGCAAAGGTTTTATCAACTTCGGGCCTGTTCCGTATCCGGATCAGTTCCTTCAGAAGGGCTTCAATCTGCCCGAGAATCTCTCTTGATTCTCTGTCCCTGAAAACATTGACAACCTGCTGTCCTTCCCGCTTCAGGACCTGATCCATCGTATTGCTGATGGCTTCGATTTTCTCATTTCTCTGTTCAATCACATAAACCTTACGCAGACTGCTGCAGCGTTTCAGAGAGAAAGACCCGTACCGGAATAAAGCCGAAAGGATAATGGATTCTGAAATTCTCTGACTGCCTGTCCCGATCAGAGGCATGGCCACCGTTTCGATCTCAGGTGTGAATTTTTCCAACATTTCCAGGCAGACAAACAGGTTCTGAATCCGCCCCCTTATGTTTTCCCGGTCAGCCTCATCCCCCGGATAATCGAGAAATTCCACACACATAATATACTGAAACTGTCGGTTCTTCAGCTTTCTGGAAACCCAGACACCCTTTTCCTCCCTCATGTCGATAAATGGACTCCTCGCCAGAACAGATACATCAATTTTCGACTGTCTCAGAAGCGCTCCCACAAGGGTGCCAGGTACAGGAATATAATCTCCTGAAAATGCCGAGATAATAAGTACATCTATCTTCTCATCAAAATCAAGAATATTCCCCTGATGAAGCTCAAAGCATTTTTCTCCGTAAGGAGTGGTAAATTCATAACTGTTCCGATAAATACTCACGAAACCGATCAGCCTTTGTACAGATTTCTCTTATCGATAATACGTACTGCCTTGCCTTCGCTTCTGGTGATGGTCTTCGGCTCTTCCAGAACCACATCCACCAGAATGCCCAGCATGGATTTCAATGCAGCTACCAGCGTTTTCGTTCTCTGCTCGATAGTTACGGAAGTATCATTAACCATCTCCGGTGCCATCTCCACATGAACCTCAATGGTATCGAAATGTCCCACACGGTCAACGATGATCTGGTACTGCGGCGGATAGTTGTTGTTCAGCAGAACGGTCTCGATCTGTGACGGGAATACGTTAACGCCTTTAACGATCAGCATATCATCACTTCTGCCCATGGGCTTGCGCATACGCACATGGGTACGCCCGCAGGAACATTTCTCCCGTGTCAGGACACAGATATCTCTGGTACGGTAACGCATCAGAGGGAATGCTTTCTTGGTGATACAGGTAAATACCAGCTCACCTTTCTCGCCTTCGGGCAGTACTTCTCCCGTTTCGGGATCGATGATCTCAGCAATAAAATGATCTTCATTGATATGCATACCGCTCTGTTCTTCACACTCGAAGGACACACCGGGACCGGAGATCTCCGTCAGTCCGTAAATATCATAAGCCTTGATGCCCAGAGATTTTTGAATTTCCTGACGCATCTCCTCGGTCCAAGCTTCTGCGCCAAAAATTCCGGCTTTTAATTTGATCTGATCCTTCAGCCCGCGCTCATTGATTGCTTCGCCCAGATATGCAGCATAGGAAGGGGTACAGCAGAGAATCGTGGAACCCAGATCAGTCATAAACTGAATCTGGCGCTCGGTATTGCCGGATGACATGGGCAGTGTCAGACATCCGACTCTGTGAGAACCTCCGTTCAGTCCGGGACCGCCGGTAAACAGACCATAGCCGTAGCTTACGTGACATACATCGTCCTTTGTACCGCCTGCTGCCATAATCGCTCTTGCACAGCAATCTTCCCATACATCCAGATCCTCCTGTGTATAGAAAGCTACAACACGTCTTCCGGTAGTACCACTGGTTGACTGAATTCTGACACAGTCAGACAGAGGAACAGCCACCAGACCGTAAGGATACTGATCTCTCAGGTCATCTTTTGTAATAAAGGGAAGCTTATGCAGATCTTCGATTCCCCTGATATCCCCGGGTTTTACACCCTTCTCTTCCATTTTCTGTCTGTAGTAAGGCACGTTGTCATACACATGCTTTACCTGTTCCACCAGTCTCTCACTCTGCAGCTTCTGAAGTTCCTCCAGCGGCATTGTTTCAATTTCGGGCTGATAGTAATTCCCCATTGTTTTGTCCTCCATAGTATTTTTAATTATATTTTTTGCAGCGTTCAGAGACAGCACACGGTATTACGTGACACGGATGAACGGCTGCCTGTATATTGAATCATGCATCAATGACTTATGCTAAGCACGGCCAAGGTCAAATGCCTTTAAATTCAGTTCCACGAATTTTGCAGGTACACAGGCGCGGATTGCTTCCTTCCATGTATCCACAGGAATATCAAAATAGCGTGACAGACGTCCCATGAGAACGATGTTGACTGCTTTTGCGGAGCCGGCCTGCTCAGCCAGCGACAGGCAATCCATGGCATCCACCTGAATCCCGAGGGCTTCCATCTTTTCAATAAGATGATCGGGATATTCTGCTGCTCCGGTGATCACCGGCATGGGATTGATCTCCTGTGTGTTGACCACGATCCGGCCGCCTTCCCGCAGATATTCCACCCAGCGGGCTGCCTCCAGTTTCTCAAAAGATACAATAAAATCCGCTTCTCCCTTATCAATAATGGGAGAATAAACTTTTTCACCGAAACGGACATACGTTACCACACTGCCGCCTCTCTGGCTCATTCCGTGAACCTCGGATACCTTTACGTCATATCCCTGTGTCAGGAGCAGATGGCCCAGCAGCTTGCTGGCAAGCAGGGAACCCTGGCCTCCCACACCGACAATCATAATATTCTTTGTCATAATCAAACCTCCTGCGCCTTCAGAGCGTCAAATTTACAAAGCTGCTGACAGACTCCGCAGCCCACACATAATGTTGCATCCACACTTGCTTTTTTATTCTTTACGCTGATAGCAGGACATCCGAGACGCATACAGGATCTGCAGCCTGTACAGTTCTCCTCCTCCACCTTCAGGGCAGGTTTTGCTTTTACGTATTTCAGCAGAGCGCATGGACGACGGCTGATAATAACAGAAGGTTCTTCAGCTGCCAGTTCCTCCTTAACCGCTGCATCACATTCTGCCAGATTATAGGGATCCACCACACGTACCCGGGCAAATCCCATGGCACGGCAGAGAGCTTCCAGATCGATCTTACCGGCCGGATCTCCCTTGATATTGTATCCGGTAGTCGGATTCTGCTGATGTCCGGTCATACCGGTAATGGAATTATCCAGGATGATAACCGTGGAATTGCTCTGATTGTATGCAATATTGGCAAGCCCGGTCATACCGGAATGCATAAACGTGGAATCACCGATCACCGCAACAGTTTTTCCTTCACTTTCCCTACCGTTTGCCTTGTTGAAACCGTGAATTGCACTGATGGAAGCACCCATGCAGAGAGTCATCTCCATCGCACTTAAGGGAGCAACGGCACCCAGTGTATAACAGCCGATATCTCCAAGAACCGTACATTTATTGCGGGCCAGTGTATAGAACAGACCTCTGTGGGGACATCCTGCGCACATCATAGGCGGACGGGGCGGAAGCACATCATCCAGCTTTTTGCCGGCAGGCACTTTGACACCCAGCTTTTGGGCAATCAGATTCTGTGAAAATTCATCTTCCATGGGAAGTACGTCCTTGCCTGTCACTTCAAGTCCCAGCTGTCTGCAGTGATTTTCAATAATCGGATCCAGTTCTTCAATAATAACCAGTTTGTCCACTTTTGCAGCAAAATCGAGAATCAGCTTTTCCGGAAGGGGATTTACCATACCCAGTTTTAATATACTTGCCTGATCTCCGAATACTTCCTTTGCATACTGATAACTGGTGGAAGAAGTGATAATACCAAGCTTTGTATCTCCCATCTCAACCCGGTTGAAGCAGCAGTCATCCGCATAAGCGGTCAGACGGCGCATCCTCTCCTCCACGATGGGATGGCGGCGTTTTGCATTGCCGGGCATCATTACGTATTTTGCAATATTTTTCTCGTAGGGAATCTGCGGAGGAACCACACGGCTGCCGGTTTCCACCACACTCTGAGAATGTGCCACGCGGGTACACATCTTGATAATGACAGGGGTATCAAACTCCTCGGACAGTTCATAGGCACGTTTTGCAAATTCCAGCGCCTCCGCCGAATCGGAAGGCTCCAGCATGGGAACCTTGGCAGCGATGGCATGGTGACGGGAATCCTGTTCATTCTGGGATGAATGCATGCCTGCATCATCTGCCACGCAGATCACCATACCGCCGTTCACACCGGTATAGGAGCAGGTATACAGCGGATCTGCCGCCACATTAAGTCCAACATGCTTCATGCCGCAGAAACTTCTCTTTCCGGCAAGGCTGGCACCAAATGCCACCTCCATGGCCACCTTTTCATTGGGAGCCCACTCACAGTAAATCTCATCGTATTTTGCTGCCTCTTCCGTTATCTCGGTACTGGGAGTCCCGGGATAACTGGAAATCACGCTGCAGCCCGCTTCATAGAGGCCTCTGGCCAGGGCTTTATTGCCCAACATCAGCTCTTTCATAGCTATATTCCTTTCCTCTTTATCAATTTCTTTGTATGTTCATTAAAGAAGGTCTTATCTTTTACTCCAACCTGCCGTACTACCTGTCACTGCTTTCATCTTCGTTTTCTTTCTTTGCTTCCTTTGTTCTTTTGATAATCTCCGGAAGACATCCCGTACCGTAATTCAGCATCCGGTTTACCCGGCTGATCGTAGCAGAACTGGCATTACTTTTTTCCATAATTTCCATATAAACCTTATTGTCCATCAGCATGGAAGCCACCTCGTAGCGCTGCTCCATGGCGCGCAGTTCTGTCACTGCACAGAGATCGTCAAAAAAATGACAGCATTCATCAATATCCTTTAACTGAAGAATCGCTTCATACATTGCATATTTGCGTTCCTTTGGAGTATTCTTTGCCATAAAATCCCCTCCTTTTTCTATACCAGTTTATTCTAACATCAATTTCTCATTTGGTAAATACTTTTTTGATTTACAGCGTGAAAGATTGTAAAATCTGCCTGGCTTCGAACAGTAACTAAAAACTTATTGCTGTTATGCTATCTTGACAAACTGCGGGAAATCCGTCATATTAATCTACAGCTGATACTATTCTGTATGAATGAAAAGGGGAAATGTGATGTGTGATAAAAAAATCTCAGATACCGGAGTAGAGACCATCCATCTTGTCCGACCGGAGCATCTGAATGATGCGGGCCGGCTGTTCGGAGGTGTTCTGATGCAGTGGATGGACGAGATTGCGGCTCTGGCTGCCATGCAGTATTATGAGGGTAATGTGGTGACCGGTACTGTGGACAGCCTGGTATTTATCAAAGGTGCATCCAAGGGTGATATGGTGTATCTTACTGCCCGGATCACTTATACCGGCAGGAAATCAATCGAAGTAAAGGTAGATGTGCATGTCCGCCACCTGAACGGCAGGATGGAGCTGATCAATCAGGCTTATTTTGTTATGGTTGCTCTTCCGAAAGAAGATGGCGTGCCAGTCACACTGCCCCGCCTGATTCCTGAAACTGAAGAAGAGAAAAAGGAGTGGGAAAACGGAAGCCTGAGGGCAATTCTCCGAAAAGAGAGACGGGCAGACCAGTTCTGACATCTGTATCTTCAGCCGCTGTTCGAAAAAAGGGATATCTGCGTCGTGAATCATATGGACGAAGATATCCCTTTTCCTGTTCATTATCCGGCCTTCTCTGTCCGCCACCCGGCCCGGTTATGCCTCATATCCGATCAGAATGCCGCCTTCTTCTGCATAGTAGCTGCACAAACCGCTGGTTTTCATCATGGAAATATGGGATTCCGGGAAGGATACATAGATTGCCTTTGCCAGAGTCACAGCTTCCTTTTCGTTGAAGCTGTGGGCAATGATCAGTCTTCCGTCACGGAATCCGTCATTGGCAAGGGAAGCCAGAATCTGCGTAACCGCTTTTTTAAATCCACGGCATTTTTCAATAACTTCCAGGGTGCCCTGCTCACTGGCACTGCCTACAAGGCGGATCTTCATCATACCGACCATGGCACCCACAACCTTGCTTACCCGGCCGTTTTTTACCAGAGTATCCAGATTGCTCAGCATGAACATAAGATGGGTATGTTCATGATATTCTGTTATTTTTCCACAGATCTCATCAAATTCAAGCCCCTCTTTGATCAGTTCGTTGGCCTTATATACCAGAAGAGAGATCTCCGGTCCCGCAGAAAGCGTATCCAGAATAAATATTTTTTTCTCCGGATGCTCCTCTTCCACCATGTATTTCGCCGTCAGTGCGCTGTTGAAGCTTCCGGACAGACCGCCGGTCAGGGAAAATGCCAGCGTATAGTCCGCTTTCACAAAAGCATCCGCCCATTCCTGAGGCGCAGGACATGCACTGGAACTTCCGCATTTTGACTCATGCAGCATATCCAGCAGTTCCCGGGGATCATTCTGTCCGTCATCCACAAACTCATAATCACCGGTAATTATTTTCAACGGAACCCGTTCATATCCTGTATCAGCTGCAGGTGTTTTCAGCAGCTCCAGATCACAGCCTGAATCCACCACAATATTCCATTTCATAGGTCTTCTCCTTACTTTTCATCAGAAGTGTCCATTAAAAACGCCCATCAGGACCGATAATCACCGTTGATCTTTACATAGTCATAGGTCAGATCGCAGCCCCATGCTTTAGCCTCGGCTTCTCCCTGCATCAGGTCAATATTGATATAAATCTCATCCGCACTCAGCACTTCACTGGCCTTTTCCTCAGAGAACGGAATGCCTGCGCCGTTTCGGCATACACCGATTACACCCTTGTCGGATGCCAGATCCACAGATACTTTATCAATATCGAAATCCGCTTCCGCATACCCGATGGCACAGAGGATACGGCCCCAGTTGGCATCCTCCCCGAACATGGCACATTTAAACAGGGGGGAGCGGATTACGGACTTGGCAACAATGATCGCCGTATCCAGATCAGGAGCCCCTTTCACAGTACACTCCAGCAGCTTGCTTGCGCCTTCACCGTCTTTTGCCAGCATCCGTGTCATATTCATCAGGACCAGATAAAGGCCCTCTTTAAATGTATCAAATGCAGCACCTTCCGCTGTGATTTCCCCATTACCTGCCAGCCCGTTGGCCATAACGCTGACCATATCATTGGTGGAAGTATCTCCGTCAATGCTGAGGCAGTTGTAGGTCACCTTAACGATTTCGCTCAGCGCCTTCTGCAGCATCTGAGAAGAAATTTTCACATCAGTGGTAACAAAATTCAGAGTCGTTGCCATATTGGGGTGGATCATGCCGCTTCCCTTGGCCATGCCTCCGATGGTACACACCATACCATCCAGTTCAAAACGAACCGCAACCTCTTTTTTAATGGTATCTGTTGTCATGATCGCGTTGGCAGCTCTTCCGTTGCCGCCTTCCGAAAGTCCCTCCGCAAGAGCCTTCATATGAGTTTCAAAGGGTTCAATAGGAAGAGGCTGTCCGATTACGCCGGTGGAAGCAACGATCATCTCGTCAGCCGGAATCCCAAGCTCTGCAGCAGCCAGTTCGCAGATGCGCTCCGCCTTCTCCTCGCCATCCGCGTTGCAGGTATTGGCGTTTTTGCTGTTTACAACCACACCGCGGGCTTTGCCTCCGGTGGCTGCCAGATGCTTTTTCGTCACCAGAATCGGCGCACCCTTCACCTTATTCTGTGTATAAACTGCAGCAACATTGCACATGGCCGGACTGAAAACCAGACCAAGATCATTCTTTTGGGGATCCCCATTCAGACCGCAGTTCAGGCCATTTGCCAAAAAACCCTGAGCAGCACAGACCCCACCTTCTATGTAAGTAAAATCATTATTCTTATTCAACATCACAGCACCTCTCTCCGGAAATATATCATATACGAATTTATAACATCTCCATGGAAAAGTCAAGGTGTATTCCGCAAACGGTGCCGAAAAGAGATGCCATGCTGCCGTTCAGATTTTTCGCCGGGTTATTTGATTACAGCATCTCCAGAAATGCGCTGATTCTTGTTTCCAGCTGTCCGTTGTCGGCTGTGGAATAATCGGTTTCCAGTTTCATATAGGGAATACCCATATCTTCCACCATTCGGCAGACTTTTACAGATTCCACATTGAAGGTGTGGCAGGCCTGCAGAACCACTTCGATCACACCGTCTACCTTGTATTTTTCGATCATAGCTCTGGTGTTCTCAAGGCGCGCTTCATTAGTGGTCATGACAGAACAGTTGATTTCCAGATAGCGGTCTGAAATGGCGCGGAGAATATCATCCGCATCTTCGTCGATCAGCATGCGGTTCGTCCGTTCTCCGCTGCAGTCGTCAAGGCACACGATCACGCCTCCGTTATTTTCAATAACCATGCCGATCTTCTGAATCACACCTCCGGAAGGGCATCCGGTCAGAAGAATTCTTTTATCTTTTGTGCTGACTGTGCTTTTGCCTGCCGCATAATCTGCTTTGGCCTTTTCCACCACATTCAGAACGCCGTCTATGTATTCATCCACGTCAAATTTAAAGCTGCCGGACATCAGCGTCAGCATCATCTGGCTGCCCTTCATAACCGGCGGTACATTGGCCTGCAGTTCGTACATTTCGGTAATCGCTCTGCGAAGTTTGTTTCTCTTTTTCACTGCCTCGCGGAGAGCTTCATCCGTGATTTCAATCCCGAATTTTTCTTCCAGGCGTTCTTTAAGCATCTTTACTTCCTGATACCAGATCTCTTTGGAATAAGGACGGCCCTGACCCTGAGGAAGATGAAGTACATACACATCCTTCAGTTCACTTAAAAGCTCATACATCTTTTTTTTGCCGTCACAGGTGGTTTCGCCGATGATAATATCGGAAAAATACGTATACGGACATTTTTCCGAATACGCAAAACCGTATGTACTCTTAATCAGAGGGCAGAGATTTTTAGGAAGCACCTTTTCTGCATCCGGTACTGTCTCGTTGCTGGTACCGCACAGACCCACTGCGGAAATACCGCCTGCCATCAGTACTTCAAGAGGTGTGTAGGAACACAGAAATCCTGCCAGCTTTCCTCCCTTTTCCTTAAACTCCTTCGCTGCCAGAAAGCCCTGCTTTCTCGCTTCTACAAATTCATCAAATTTTGCCGGTAATTCATTTGCCATTTTTTATCTCCTTTGTGTTCATGTTTATTTCATATTCATCTGCAGATGGACAGTGCTGCTCCGATTGCACCTGCATAACGTCCCAGCGGATCGGTTCTGACCGTTTTCCCCAGTTTTTTCTCCAGCTGACTGCGGAAATACTCATTACCGCACAACCCCCCTGTGAGAAAATACTGTTCACTCTCCACACCTGAAATCAGCTGTGATACCTTTGTAACCACCGATGAAATCACTCCATTGGCGATATCCTCTCTGCTGGTTCCGCTGCCGATCAGGCTGATTACCTCCGATTCCGCAAATACAGTACACATGGAACTGATGGTAATGTTCTGTCCTCCGGAAGCCAGCTCTGCCAGTTCATCCAGGGACACGCCCAGCCGGTTTGTCATAATCTCCAGAAATTTCCCGGTTCCTGCAGAGCATTTATCATTCATGAGAAATTTAAATACACGCCCGTTTTTCTGCTGAATCCCTTTTGTATCCTGTCCGCCCACATCGATAACCGTACCGTTTTCGTGAAAAAGATAATATGCACCCTTTCCGTGACAGGTAATTTCGGTGATTACCTCATCCGCATAGGGAATGGAAATCCTTCCGTAACCTGTAGCTGCAAAGCGGGCATTATCCTTCGTAATTCCCTGATTCTTCAGCATCTCAAGAATCTGCTGCGACGTTTCCAGCGTACTGTAGCCGGTGGGCTGCATCCAGTTTCCCAGAATCTTTTCTCCCTCCATTACAACTGTCTTCGTTGCACTGGATCCCATATCGATTCCAACCTGATACATAATGCTGAAACCTCCTTCTATCGTTTCGTGAGAAAATACCTGATCTTCTGATCTTTGTATCAATCCATAATAAAAGTATACCTGCAAAAAAATAAATCCGCGAGCATTTTTTATCAGTTTGTGCAAAGTCCGATAAATGCTGCGGATTTATTATAATTTTCTATAAACCGGATCTCATCTGAATCCCAGAATTCTCAGATGTTCTTCTGTTTCAATAAATTCTTTTCCGTGATTCGTTCCGGTAAATACGGTTATTCCGTCTTTAAAAGCCATCAAAGTGGTAAACGGTACCGGCTGCCATATCTGATCATCCAGCGGCTTGGTGGCCACCACTGTATAGTCCTCTGTCTGCCGGTAAAACAGATCATCCTTTTTATTGGTATGAGCATACATATATTTCCCGTCAAAAATCAGAATGTTCAGACGGTTTCCTTCTGACATGGCACATACCATCTCATCCAGCATGGCAAAACGCTCTTCTGCATCAAGTCTTCGTCCGGCTGCAGCTTCCGCCTGATTCATCCGGTCCACCAGATACATCAGAATCCTTTCCGTATCCGTAATACCGTTCTGCAGTTCCTTATACGCTTCCAGCGGTGCAAATTCAAAAATCGCACCATTGTGCGCAATCGTCCACCTTCTGCCGCTGATCTCCTTTTTCGTAAACGGATGGCAGTTACAGTACTGCATACTTTCCGGAACCGCATGGCGGATATGAGCCAGAGCCCTGGAAGTCACTATGGGCTGCGACAACCGGTTCTTCAGATAAACACTTGAAACAGCCTGCACCGGTTCCTTTTCAATATTCACCTCATCTCCGTCCATGACCGCCAGGCCCCACCCATTGGGGAATCTCACACTGTGACTGTACAGCTCTGTCAGCCAGGCATTGATCTCCACCGGCTTTTTTGCGCTCAATCCAAAGATCTCACACATTTCAATCCCTTCTTTCCCTCAAAACACTGCAAATGTGTGTATCAGTATACCATTTTCTTCCTTTTCGTACAAGTATACAATTGAGAATTCTTCATCGCACTATACAGAGAGTATCTGAAAGATGCCAGCGCAGCCATCTCTTCCTTTACCGCAGAACCGGATCCATATAATCGTTACTCAAGTACGATTCCTCTGTAATCAAGTTCTTTCAGTACTGTATTCACCACGTCGATAAGATCTTTCTGTTCCTCCAGTGCGCAGACACCATAGGGCTGGGATGCAAATTTATCAGAGAGAATCGCCATGCTGTTATCCCTGTATCCCTCCAGAATACTTCTGTCCACAGCAAATGCATCAATTTTCCCATTTTTCAATGAATCGTATAATGCATCATATGTATTATACTCCACGAAAACAGGATTCACGGAAATATCATTGGCTTCTGTGTATCTGATAAATGCTTCTCTCGTTGTAGCGTTCTTCGGTACACCGATTATCCTCCCATCCAGCTGCGTGATAGATGTGATTCCCTTACTGCTGATCTGACGTTCATCTCCCGGTTCGGAAAGAACCATCAGACCCACCGAATCCACATGATACCTGTCCGAAAATGCATACTCCGCTTCACGTTCATCTGTAATCGTCACAGTGGCGATCAGGCAATCTACGGTTCCCGCTTCCAGTACATTGAAACGGTCCTTTACTGTAACACCGGTAAAACGAACCATATCATGCTCTCTGGCTTCTGTATAATCAACACCGAAAATTTTCGCTGCCACATAGTAGGCCAGGTCGATCTCCAGTCCCTCATACTCTCCCGTTTTTCCGTTATAATATCCGAAACCGGGCACATCCGTTTTACACCCGACCCGAAGATAGCCACGATCAATAATCTCCTGAATATGATCCGTTATTTTGATATCAAACGTCTTTTCTTCAGTTTCATCCGGCTTCTTATCAGAATCAGCTGAGGAACCGCAGCCCGTCAGCAGCAGACCCGCTGCCAGCACAACGCACAGCAATACACGCCCCATTCGTTTTATCAATTAAAATCTTCCTCCTTCTGCCCTGTCTTCCATGGTCTTACTCTACTTCAACAAGTTCAATTCTGAAATTCAGTTCTTTTCCTGCCATCTCATGATT
>JALFLM010000200.1 GCA_022774705.1 Lachnospiraceae bacterium
CCTTTTCAGATATGGGTATACTATAATTAGAAAAAGAAATCGACAACGAAGAAATCCTTGTTTCGACAACACCATTCTACATATCAAGATTCTTATCTGAAAAGTTTACTTTCCAAAGACACAAAAAAATTTACACCCTCGTAGGCAGGAACTATAATTTGACGCGTGACATTCAAATCTTCAATACATATAAAACTTGGTTCTCGTTTTACGATTTCAGATGTTGTTTGATGTAAATAACTTTGGCGGATATTCGTTAGTCTATGATTTAATTTTAAAAGTTCTTTTTCGCTTTTTATAATGTTACTTGTTTTGCAGTAACTTCCTCCTTTCTTATTTCCTTCGTATTTTTTTGATATAGAACGCTGTAACCTGCGTTTTTTCTTTTCTATTTTTTTAATTCTTTGTGTTTTGTTTATATTCTGATATTTATGTTTATCAGAACATATTGCTAAATCTTTAATGCCTACATCAATTCCAACACCTTCATTTGATGGAAGAGTAGTACAATCTTCATATTCAATCCCAATTGTGATGTACCAATTAAGTCCGTCATACTTGATACGAGGATTCATATACTTTACATTTTTAGCTGGTATACGTCCATGTTCTGCAAGACGAATCCAGTTTAATTTCTGCTTGTTCTTCTTTTTAGAAGCAGCAAATCCTTCAACTTTTACATGAGTATCTGTAAACTGAATTTTTACATTGTCTTGATAGAACTTTGGCACTGAATGTTTCTTACTCTTGAATCGTGGGAACTTCGTATGCCCTTTAAAGAAATCTTTATATGCTTCACAAGCATCTTTAATTGCCTGCTTTGTTATGTTGTTTGAAACATTATTTAACCAGGCATATTCCTTGGTTCTCTTTAATTGAGTAAATTCTTTTCGTAAGTTTCCATCAGATATAAATTTTCCACCGTTTTTATAATTTTCTTGTTCTCTGCCTAATGCCCAGTTATAAGCAAATCTGGAAGTATTGGCATATTGAAACAATTTAGTCTTTTGTTTATTGTTTGGGAGCAACATTACTCTGATTGTTTTTATCATCATTTTCACCACCTTCTTTTATAAGTTCTTTAACAAGTTTTCTTGCTTTATCAGCTCGTTTACCTTGTAATTTGCAACTGAATACAGTTATAATCTGAACCAAGTCCTCTACGAGTTCTTGTTGTTCTGATTTTTCAGTATTATCAATAATTTCTATGTCACAATTATATAAACTTGCAATATATTCAACTAACTCAAAACCAAATCGTAAAAGTCTATCTTTATATAGAACCACAACTTTTTCAACTTTATTTTGAGATATTCGTTTAATAAGTTCTTTTAACCCTTTTTTCTTATAATTCATTCCAGAACCAATGTCACTAATAATCTCAAAAGGTTTACCTTGTGCAGTTAAGTACAATTTCATATTCTCTATTTGTCGTTCCAAATCGTCTTTTTGTTTATTGCTTGAAACTCTACAATATCCAATTACAATTCTGTCAAGATTTGGTTTTATATTCATCACTTGATTTAATTGTTCATGTGAATAATACCTGTACCCATTACTAGAAGTATGGTGTGGATGAAGTTTACCATTATTATCCCAATTTCGTAATGTTTGCGCTGACACTCCTAAGATTTTTGAAAATTCATTGATAGAATAATATTTACTCATAATTAAAAATCTCCTTGTAATGTTTATACTTTATTCTATCAACAAAAAGTTATAAAAGTCAACATATATTTATAACTTTTATAACTTTTATAACTTAATTTAAACCCTCCCTGTATAAACCCGAAAAAAAAGCCACTGAACCAGTGTCCTTTTTCTGCAATCATTAATATGATGATGGAAGCGTCAAATGAATTTGACGCTATGCAGCGTTTTCATCATCTTTGATCTTAAAATCGCTGCAGCCGTTCAAAGACAGTCCGAAAACCAGTATAATCCCATTTCCATACTGTGTTAATAGGAATAATAGAGTAAAGAATGTTTTTTACATTTGACTTTATAGTCTGTTTTTATTACTATTAAAATATATTATATTTTAATAGTAATAAAAATTCTTCTTATAACACAGCCGAAGCAATCGAACAGGCTGTAGCAGAATGCATCAGCGAAGGAATTCTTGCCAAATTTTTAAGCGGACATCGCGCGGAGGTGATCAATGTGCTGTTAACCGAATACGATGCGAATCTTCATATGAAGGCGACTTACGAACAGGGTTTTGACGATGGACACGAAGCCGGTCTTTCCGAAGGACACAAAGCCGGTCTCGCCGAAGGGCATGAAGCCGGTCTCGCCGAAGGACATGAAGCCGGTCTCGCCGAAGGACTGAACACTGGAATTAAATCAATGATTTCATTCTGTAAATCTGAACTTTGCAAGAAAGTTACACTAAACGTAAAAATGCTTGAAAATACGGCATTTTATGCATTGTGTTAGTGTAACTTGGGTTACACTATGCATTTGCCCCAAACCGGCATAGTTACTACGTTTTCGGGGATTTAGTGTAACTCTTATGCAAAGTTCAGAGTAAACGACGTCAGATTTCCAGAGAAGCGGCTCTTCATGATCTGATGCTGGATTTTTCCTTATCCGCACAGCAGGCTGCCGAATATATGGAAAAATACTGGTAATGATAAATTTGTCAGTTTCAGAAAACGGGGCTGCCGCACTTATCAAAGTTAGTGCGACAGTCCCGTTTTTCTGCAATCAAAAATTTGTTTTCATATAACCATTACGCAATATTAACATTACGCAACATCTTCATCATCTTTTATCCACGGTACTCCTGCAGATACCTTACTGCAGATGCGGCGGCATTGGCGCCGTCCGATACGGCGGTTGTCAGCTGGCGCAGGGCCTTTTTGCGCAGATCACCCGCCACATACAGACCTTCGATGTTCGTTTTTCCGGTTTCATCCGCTGCGATATAGCCGTCTTCAGATTTCAGGGGAAGTTCCTTCAGGTAATCGGATACAGGGCGAATCCCCACAGCAATGAATACACCGTCGAAGGTCTCCTCTCTTTCCCGGTTTTCCTGCTCCAGTATGAATTTTTCCGCTTTTTTCCCGCCTTCAATGCGGACCAGTTTTGTATTCTCCAGAATTCGGATATTTTCCCGCTTTTTTAGCTTTTCCACACTGGAACCGGCTGCACGGAACCGACTGCTGCGAAGGGCAATCGTCACCTGTTTACAGATTGCGGAAAGATACAGCGCATCCTCAACAGCCGTATCACCGCCGCCGATTACAAGGACATTTTTCCCTTTATAAAGGGAACCGTCACATAAAGCGCAATAGGAAATGTTATTTCCCGTATACTCAGCTTCGCCGGGAATCCCCAGAGCTGCCGGAACTGCCCCGGTTGCCGCGATCACCGTTTTGCTTTCCAGGGTCTCATCATCCTGCAGCTGAATCCGGAAACCATTTTCCTGCCGGATTACCGACTCCACAACACCGTACTGAATCTCCGCTCCCGTCTCCAGTGCCTGATTGCGGAACGCCTCGCCCAGTGCTTCTCCGCTGAGTTTTCCTGTCCCCGGATAATTCTGCACCTCATGAGATGAAACAATCTGACCGCCGCCGTAACCATCCTGTTCCAGAACAGTAAAATCGAGACCGGCCCGGGCTGCGTAAATGGCTGCCGTAAGGCCGGCGGGGCCTGCTCCGATAATGACTAAATCCTTCATTTTCGTTTACTCCTGTCGTGTTTTGCATATTTATGCCCTTTTTCCCAGTTAATATCTGCGAATAATATGTTTTACTTTTTCCATGTGAAAATTGTCAGACAAAATTCATATGATATAATACCACGCATCGCTCTGCTGTACTTCCTCTGCTTTCCTGCTGCTTTTTCCCGCTTTATAATCCAGCTCCTGGTTTTTAATTCTGACCCTGGTGTCCGCCGGAATGGAAGCGGTGATAAATGCATTGCCCCCGATTACCGCGTTTTTGCCAATTACCGTATCCCCGCAGAGGACGGAAGCTCCTGCATAAATGGTAACATTATCCTCAATAGTGGGATGACGCTTGACTCCGGACAGCTTCTGTCCGCCTCTTGTGGACAGTGCGCCAATGGTCACCCCCTGATATATTTTTACGTTTTCACCGATCCTGATTGTTGCTCCGAATTATTTCAGATTCCCAGCATCGACTTTAAACCTGCAGAGCCGGGAGAATTACATTCTTTTTTAAAAAATATGCAGAACCGAAAAACGTCGATTCTGCACACTTTAAACCATTTTGCACATTTTAATCTGTCATCCGAAAATCCCCGTTGACAGATACCGTTCCCCGTTGTCCGGGCACAGTACCACAATGGTTTTTCCTTCATTTTCCGGCCGTTTTGCCAGTTCCTTTGCTGCATATAAAACCGCTCCGGAAGAAATTCCGCACAGGACTCCCTCTGTTCTGGCCAGCTCGCTCACGGTCTGATAAGCCTGTTCACTGCTTACGGTCATGATGTCATCGTAAATATCGGTATCCAGCGTATCCGGTACAAATCCGGCCCCAATTCCCTGAATTTTGTGTACACCCGGCAGACCATCTGAAAGAACCGGGGATTCTGCAGGCTCCACCGCTATCACACGGACTGCAGGATTCTTTTCCTTCAGATACCGTCCGGTTCCGGTAATGGTTCCTCCGGTTCCTACCCCGGATACGAAAAGATCCACCTTGCCATCAGTGTCCTCCCATATTTCCGGCCCTGTTGTCTCATAATGGCACTGCGGATTGGCAGGATTGCTGAACTGACCGGGAATGAACCCTCCTGTTTTATCCGCCAGCTCATTGGCTTTCATAATTGCACCCTTCATTCCTCTGGAAGCCGGTGTCAGAACCAGTTCTGCCCCGTAAGCCGACAGAAGTTTCCTTCTTTCCACGCTCATGGTTTCCGGCATGGTAATAATCAGCCGGTAGCCCCTTGCTGCAGCCACACATGCCAGACCGATTCCCGTATTTCCGGAGGTTGGCTCGATAATAACATCTCCCGGGCGGAGAATCCCCGCTTTTTCTGCCTCATCGATCATTTTTACGGCAATTCTGTCTTTCACGGAACCGGCGGGATTCAGATACTCCAGCTTGGCCATAATTCTGGCACTGCATTTATTTGCAGCCATAAATGACCGGATTTCCAGAAGCGGCGTATGTCCTGTAAGTTCCGTAATATTATGATATATTTTAGCCATGGCTTCTGATTCCTTTCCCCTATCATCAGATCTGAAATTCATAGTTTTCGGGTATCCGGTACTGGGACGGAGTAACTCCGTACCTGGCCTTGAATCTTTTTAAAAAGTATCCCATATCTTTATAATCCAGTGCACCGGCAATATCAATAATCTTCATCTTTGTATGCCTGAGCAGATATGCCGCCCTCTTCATCTTTACCGTATTTACATAATCAACAAAATTAATTCCCATCTGAGCGGTAAAAACCGTACTGAGGTACGAGCGGTTAATATACAGCTCTTCCGAAATCGTCTTCTGCCGAAGATCTCCCTCCGGACGATTCAGTATGTAGAGCAGAATTTCCTCAAGTCCTTCCCCGTGGGGCGGATACAATTCTGCAAATTCCTCAAAAAATGAATTAAAATCTTCAAGATACCGTCTGGCCTTTTCTTCTTCCTCCAGTACCCCGCAGCCATTTGATGAAGCGTCAGCCGCATCAAAATAATACTCCAGCCATTCATGCCGCTCAAACAGTTCGGCAGCCACTCCGTCGATGATCCGTTCCAGATATCCGACTGCTTCCTTTACATCACAAAACTCGGTAAGAACCCGGTAAAGCAGTTCATCCAGCCGCCCTTTTATGGAAAAATCCGCCTGCTCAAACAGATGAATCAGTTCTTCTTTTTCACAGATTTCAGCTGCAATCCTGCCATGCTCCGCGTTCTCTATCCTGCTGAACAATGTAATAAACTGACTGATTTCCAGCGGAATAACAAAATAATCATCTGCTCCCAGAAGAAAGCTTTTGCGGACTGTTTTAAAATCAGCAGTTTCGCTGACTACGGCAACAGCCCTGCAGAGATTCTCCTTTTTTATAGTCTTCAGAAGTGAAATCGCCTGATTGTCCGGCAAAACCTCCAGAAGCAGCAGATGATATTTTGTTTTTTTCAGTTCGGCAATCAGATGTCCGAAATCATCGGTTATCTTCCGGATCCGAAATCCTGTGGAATCTCCCCAGATGTGCATATGGTTCAGTTCCTGTAATAATAATCTGCTTTTCACCGCAAATATTACATTATACATCTTTTCACGCTTCCTTCACCTTATTGACCCGGTTTCATCTGAAACACCGGAGATTTCTCATACCCGAATCGGGACGGCCGCTTTTCCGTTTATTCCTGTATCTCAAGGATTTCCTCAGAAGCTTCTCCATTTTCCACATGAAATGATTTCAGAACCGGTACTTCCTCCATGAGAGAAAGAATCAGATAGCTGGCCCTGGGATCATAAGCCAGCCTTTTATCCTCTTCCGACGGACGGGAAGGCGTCTCCGGATGGGAATGCCAGTTTCCAAGGGGTATCAGCCCATTGGCCCTCATATCCTTTACCGCCTGCAGCTGCTCCTTGGGATCCATGGAAAAATGTTCTCTGGAAGCATCCGTATTGGTAAGATAATAGATTTTCTCCAGAGTCCGCACATCGCCTGCTTCCCTGCCTGCTGCCAGCCCGCAGGCTTCATTGGGCAGTTTTTCCTTTGCATAGGCAATGATTTCCTCAACATCCTGTTTTCTGATAATAATTTTTTTCATAACGCTCCCGTAAATGAGTTTTATTTATCTTCGCATACATTCAGTTCATAGTCAATGGGTTCCGTAATCGTCGGATGATCTCCGCAGACTGCGCAGTTATGGGTATCTTTTGGAAGTCTGATTTTGCGAAACTCCATAGTCAGTGCATCATAGGTCAGCAGATATCCGGTCAGAAGTTCCCCTTTTCCAATAATGTATTTAACAGCTTCCATAGCCTGAAGGCTGCCGATCACACCACCCATGGCTCCGATCACACCTGCCTGTTTACAGGTGGGAACCGCATCCTTCGGCGGCGGATTTTTGAACACGCACCGATAGCAGGGACCCTGTCCGGGCACATATGTCATCAGCTGACCCTGAAACCGGATAATGCCGGCATGAGAAAAGGGTTTTTTCTCAATAACGCAGGCATCGTTGATCAGAAATTTTGCCGGAAAATTGTCGGTTCCGTCAATAATGAAATCGTAGTCGCGAATCAGCTCCCGGATATTGGAAGCATCCACAAAGGTATGGTACACATTGACCTTCACATCCGGGTTCATTCTCTCCATCGTCTCTTTTGCAGATATGACCTTCGGCTTACCCACATCCTCCGTGGAATGGATAATCTGTCTCTGCAGATTGGAAAGATCCACATCATCCGCATCGGCGATTCCGATGGTTCCCGCTCCCGCTGCCGCAAGATACATGGCCGCCGGAGCGCCGAGACCGCCTGCACCAATGATCAGGACTCTGGCATTGAGCAGTTTTTTCTGCCCTTTTGCCCCCACTTCCTTCAAAATAATATGTCTGGAATATCGCTCAATCTGTTCATCTGTCATTGCCATTCAGCATCCACCTCCCATAAAATACAGAAATTCCACATTGTCTCCTTCTTTTAAAACGGTTGAATTTCTGTCCTCTGTGGACACAAAATCATCATTAATGGAAATCGTTACATACTCCGGCATCTCCACCTTTTCCTGCTCGATCAGTTCCGGCAGTGTAAGCCCCTCCTTCACTTCTTTCCGATTTCCGGCTACTGTAATAATCATGGTTATGATCCTCCTGTTATCTGTCTGTTGCCTGTTTTTTATCTGTCTGTTGTCTTTCTTTTGTCTGACTTTTATCAGCTATTGTCTGATTCTGAAAATGCTTCCAGCCACCGGATCAGTTCATCCGGCTTCTGCACACCTGTTTTTCGTCCTGCTTCCCGGCCCGAACAGTAAACGATCAGCGTCGGTTTCGACTGAATTTCGTACGTCTCCGTCAGTTCTTCTTCAAAGTTCGTATTGACCTTATAAAAACGAAACTGTCCTTCCAGTGCAGCTTCTGCCCTGGAAAGGGCCGGCGAAAGCCTTTTGCAGGCGATACAGGAATCCGAATAAAAATCAACCAGAACCGGCAGATCGCTTTTCAGAACTTTTTCTTCAAAATCCTGTTTTCCTGTTCTTTCAGCCATAGTATCAGTCCTCCACCTTGCGCACATACAATGTATAGGTGCCGTCCTCATTATCCTGAAGCTTCAGAATCCGGTGTCCCTCTTCCTTCATGCTTCTCGGTACATTCTGTACCGGCTCTCCGTCATTCATGCGGATTGCCAGTACTTCTCCATCGTCCAGTTCATCTATGGCCATCTTGGCTTTTACAAATGTCATGGGACAGACTTTGTCCGTGATATCTACCTGCTCATCAAAACGAATTTCACCCATGGTACGCCTCCATAATTACTTTTCTGAATTCTTCCTCTCCGATCCGCTGCAGCATCAGCCGGAAACGTTCGCCGGGTTTTGCATTCTTCTCAAAAAATTCAATAGCTGCATCGGTTACGCGGAACAAGGTTTCTTTGTCTTTTATAATAGGCAGCAGCGTTTCGCCCTGATAAATTCTGTTTCCGAAAAGACCGCCGAAGGATACGAGATAGCCGCTTTCCCCTGCCCAGGCATCTGTAGGACAGGATTTCACACAGCGTCCGCAGTGATTGCATTTATCCCTGTCAATTATCACCTTTCCATCCTCCATGGAAAGTGCATTTTCCCTGCAGGCTTTGACGCAGACACCGCACTGGATACAGTCTTCCTCTTTATATGTCACCGTCATGCCGCCCTTGATACCCAGATCATTTTCCTCTGCCTTCAGGCAGTTGTTCTGACATCCGGTTACGCCGAATTTGAACTTATGGGGCAGATCCCTGCCAAAATAATGCGCATCCAGCTCCTTTGCCAGAGCATAGGTGTCGATACAGCCGCTGGGGCAGATGGCTTCGCCCTGACAGGCCGTAACCGTGCGCACCCTGGGTCCGCATACCCCCGGCTTCACGCCGCCTTTTGCCAGTTCTTCCTTTACTTCTTCAATATCTTCAATACGGATAAACGGAATCTCGATTCCCTGCCTTGAGGTCATATGTACGTATCCTTTTCCGTACCTGTCTGCTACCTCCGAAACGGTTCGGATATTCTCCGCGGTCAGATTGCCGCCCACCACCTGCAGACGGAGTGAAAAATACCCCTTCTGCTTCTGTCTCATAAATCCGCCTTTTTTCAATGCTGCATAATCCGGTTTTTTATCTGCCATTTCATGTCTCCTTTACTGCTTTCTCATGTTTTTTACTGTCTTCTCATGTTTTTTACTGTCTTCTCATCATTTCTATCGCCTGTCTGAAATCTTCTGTCAGATCTTCGATATCCTCAATTCCCACACTGACCCGGACCAGATCTTCATATACGCCCGCCTCACGCTTCTGTGTTTCAGAGCTGTGCAGGCTGATTGTAGAAGAAGGATGAATGACCAGTGTTTTGGTATCTCCGATATTGGATATTTTCAGCGCCAGCTTCAGCTGATCGATCAGCGTGAATGCTTTTTGCTTACTGCCTGTCCGCATGGTAAGAATTGCTCCGTACCCATTCTCTAACTGCCGCCCGGCAATCTCATGCCACGGACTTGTTGTCAGACCGGGATAATTTACGGTGATATCCGGACAGGCTTCCTGAATCCGGGATGCCAGTTCCATGGCATTCCGGCACTGGCGTTCCATACGCAGCCCCAGCGTTTCGATCCCAAGCAGATTCAGAAATGCATTCTGGGGGGAAAGACAGGCTCCCATGTTCCGAAAAACCGAAGCCCGCATCCTGGTAATATATGCCATTGGACCATACTTCACATAGTCACCCAGAACAGGATATTTTTCCCTGGTCCATTGAAAATGCCCGCCATCCGTCAGCACACCGCTGATTGCGCTGCTGTTCCCGTTGATATATTTTGATGACGAATTAACAACGATGTCCGCTCCCAGTTCCAGAGGCCGGACCAGATATGGTGTGGCTGTCGTATTGTCAATAATCAGCGGCAGACCATGGGAATGTGCCAGTTCTGCCAGCTTTCTGATATCGGTTACATCCAGACACGGATTTCCGATCGTTTCAGCAAAAATCAGTCGTGTTTTTTCATTGATTGCATTCTCAAAAGCGGCCCGGTCATTGTTTTTTACAAACACGGTATGAATTCCGAATGCCTCCAGATCCCGAAACAGATCGATGGTTCCGCCATAAAGACTTGCACTTGCAACAATTTCATTACCTGACTGCAGGATATTCAGAAATGCATTGGTAATCGCTGCCATGCCGGAGGAAAACGCCACCGATGCAATTCCGCCTTCCAGCTTCGTAATCCTGTTTTCAAAAGCGGTCACCGTGGGATTGGCAACTCTCGTGTAACAATATCCCGGCGCTTTATTTTCAAATATCTTAGCCAGCCCGTCTGCACTTTCCTGCTCAAAAGCACTGCTTTGATAAACGGGAGGCAATGTAGCACCATATTTTTCAATCCCGCTCTTACCTGCATGCAGTACAGCAGTATTAAAATTCATGTCTTATCTCCTGTTCTTTTTAAGTAATTAGTATAATCTTCAATCCCTATTTTGCCCATAGGATTTTTGTTTCGATTATTTGAAAAAATATGGAAATTTGTTAGTAATTTTTCGATGAAACAAACCGATCTTCCAGCGAATTCTTATTCGCGCTTGACTTTATAGTCTATTTATGTTACTGTTAGTATATATTATATCTTATTAATATCTGTATTCATATTTTACCTGTATGGGATTGCATATTCTATAGCAGGACAATAGAATCGTTCAAAAAATGAAGTGTGATCAAAATACATTTTAATGTAACACAATTGAAAAGGAAACTTGTGGCAGTTGTTTTTTTCTGTTATACTGTCCTTATCAAAGCTTTACTTTTCCTTTTCAGCATACACAGAAAGGAGAAGCAATGAGCAGAAGAAATGCAAAAAGAAAAGTCATTAAAAAGTCGTCCAACAGTCAGAACAATTATTCTTCCGGAGGTTTTCAGATCAACCGGGCATATAAGGATGCGCTGTTCCGAATGCTGTTTAATAACAGGGAAGCGCTTTTAAGTCTGTACAATGCAATCAATCATTCAGACTATCAGAATCCGGATGAACTGGAAATCACGACCATTCAGGAAGTAATCTATATGGGAATCAAAAATGATATCTCATTTTTAATCGGCAGCGATATGAACCTGTATGAAGCACAAAGCACAAAAAATCCCAACATGCCGCTGCGCGGACTGATTTACCTTGCACACCTGTATGAAGGTTATATTGCAAAAAACAGACTCAATCTGTACGGAACCCGTCTGCTGACGCTTCCCACCCCAAGATATATCGTCCTGTACAGCGGAAGTCATAATGAACCTGACTGCAAAGAATATTATCTTTCAGATTCCTTCAACGATAAAAGTTCGTCCTGTCTGGAATTTACCGCAACGGTTCTCAACATCAATACCGGACACAATGAACAGCTTCTGGAACAATGCCATCTGCTTTATGAATATGCCCGTTTTCTGGAAGCCGTAAGGAAATATCTGAAAAATCCTTCTTATAACACAGCCGAAGCAATCGAACAGGCTGTAGCAGAATGCATCAGTGAAGGAATTCTTGCCGACTTTTTAATCGGACATCGCGCGGAGGTGATCAATGTGCTGTTAACCGAATACGATGCGAATCTTCATATGAAGGCGACTTACGAACAGGGATTTGATGATGGACACGAAGCAGGACTTTCCGAAGGGCATGAAGCCGGACTCGCTGAAGGGCACCAGGCCGGACTCGCCGAAGGGCATGAAGCCGGACTCGCCGAAGGACTGAACACTGGAATTAAATCAATGATTTCATTCTGTAAACGACGTCAGATTTCCAGAGAAGCGGCTCTTCATGATCTGATGCTGGATTTTTCTTTATCTGAACAGCAGGCTTCCGAATATATGGAAAAATACTGGTAATGACAAATACACCAGTTTCAGAAAAGAAGGCCGTGGCACTAACCTGTGAATGGACCAAAGTTAGTGCCACAGCCCCGTTTTGTTACACGGATATCAATGATATATCCTTTTTATGGAATATGTAATAGAACCCTCCGGCTGCATCCGCCAGAAACCATCCGATGGGTACGGACCACCAGATGCCGGTTACTCCGATGGATGGTACAGAAGAAAGTACGTAGGCCAGTACCACCCTGGTTCCCAGCGATATGATGGTGAGCACCACGGACATGCCCGGTTTGCCCAGCGCCCGGAACAGTCCGTACAGAAGAAACAGGCAGCCGATTCCGCAGTAAAATGCACCTTCGATATGCAGATAACGGATGCCTTCCCGTATGACTTCCTGTTCTCCTGCTCCTACGAATACAACCATCAGCGGACGGGCAAAGATCCACACAACTGCAGATACCAGAATGCAGAAACTCATGGAAGCCAGAACCGCCCCTTTCAGCCCTGCCCGGATGCGTTCTTCCTTACGTGCACCGTAGTTCTGAGCGATAAAGGTGGAAAATGCATTGCCGAAATCCTGCACGGGCATATAGGCAAAATCATCGATTTTTACTGCTGCTGCAAAGGCTGCCATCACATTGGCGCCGAAGCTGTTGACCAGCCCCTGTACCATGAGAATTCCCAGATTCATAATTGACTGCTGCACACAGGTCAGGATGGAAAAGCCGGCAATTTCCCTGACGCAGGACCAGCGGAGCTTCCACTTTCTGCTGATGCCGCGTAGCTGAGAACATTTTCTCATGGAATACACGGCAATACCGATTCCCGACACATACTGGGCAATGACTGTCGCTTCTGCTGCTCCGGCAGTTCCCCTTTTCAGTCCGATTACAAACCACAGATCGAGACCGATATTCAGAACCGTGGAAACTGCAAGAAACACCAGCGGAATCATCGAATTGCCCACTGACCGCAGGAAGGAAGCGAAATAATTGTACAGGAAAGCAGCAGCAATTCCAAAGAAAATCACTGCCAGATATTCCCTCATACATCCCCATACCTCTTCCGGAACCTGCAAAAAAAACCTGATTTTGTCAAGACAGAGAAATGCAATCACATTAATCAGCAGCGTCACCGCCCCAATCAGCGTAAAAGATGCGCAGATTCCATCCTGAAGTCCCTCTTCATCCCGCTGTCCGAACCGGATGGAAAATACCACCCCGCTGCCCATGCAGAGTCCAAGCAGGATAGAATTCAGAAATGTCATCAGAGTAAATGCCGATCCCACTGCCGCCAGAGCATTTTTCCCCAGAAACTGCCCCACGATCAACGTATCGGCAATATTGTAGCACTGCTGCAGAAGATTCCCGAGGATCATGGGAACGGCAAAACGCAGCATGGAAGGCATCACCGCCCCCTTTGTCAGATCCTGATTCATTTGTATTACTCACTTTCTGTTTGATTATATTGTATCTTCCCGGTCTTACCGTCTTCTTTCAGCGCTTCCATCACCTCTGCCCGGTACGGAATGGAGGGTACCGCACCGTTTCTGGTCACCGCGATGGATGATGCTTTGGCACTCATTTTCAGAATTTCCGGCACCGGCAGGCCTTCCATCAGTCCGGCCAGAAAATAGCCGGTAAATGTATCTCCTGCCGCTGTGGTATCCACCGCTTTTACCGGGAAAATCGGCTGTTCGTATATCTGATCTCCTTCTGCATATTTTGCACCGTCCTTACCAAGGGTCAGCACAATTTTCGCATGAGGGAACATTTCACGCATCTTCTCCAGCACTTCATCCGGATCTGTCAGGCCCGTAATCTGTCCGCCTTCCACTTCATTCAACAGGAAAATGCTGATTTTTTTCATATCAACCGCTTCCAGTTTTTGATTGAATGGGGAGGGATTCAAAGCAATCTGCAGTCCTTTTTCGTATGCCTGATTCACAATGTAAGGAAGCAGATTGACCTCATTTTGCAGCAGAAGGATATCACCCTTTTCAAAATCCGCCAGAATTTCATCCACAAATTCTTCCGTCAGCATCTGGTTGGCGCCGCCGTAAAGGAGTATGCTGTTCTGTGCATTTTTATCAACCTGGATAATCGTGTGACCGGTAGGTACCGGAATTTTGCGGATATAATCCGCTTTCACACCATATTCCGTGCACGCATCCAGAAACGGCTGTCCATCCTCGCCGATCAGGCCGCCATGATACACATCAGCACCTGCTTTTGCAAGAGCCATGGACTGGTTGATTCCCTTTCCCCCTAAAAATACATTTCTGTTTCCGGTGGATTCCGTTTCACCCGGTCCGATGATATGATCCACCTGATATACGTAATCCAGATTCAGTGAACCGATATTTATTACTTTCATAATCAAAATCCTTTCGTTTCTCGCAGGCGGAAAGCTCTTCAAACTTGCTGGCGCGAATGAAGCTCCGCAGAACGCACGATACTCCCGATAGAAGAGTATAGAATCACACCCTTTTGTTCCGAAAGGATTTTACATTATCCCGACAAACCGGAAGTTGTTAATCCAATAAAGTTTTCCAATCTTTAGAATAATATGCCTCAAAGCACATCTTTATTTGTTCTCTATAATACATAAACAAATAGGGACGTTATCTGTGTTTTTCCAATCTTAATAATCCTTCTTCATCAGGGGTTGTAATTCCATTCTTATAATCATATCCCATTTTTCTATAAAATGGTGTTCCCGTTATTGAAGCAGGAATCTCTACTCTCTTAGCCCTTAAAAAGTACTCATCCTGTTCTAACGTTTCAATAATAGTTCTTCCGATGCCCTTGCCTTGATACTCAGGGAGTACAAAAATAGTAAATAAACTACTTTCATTTTCTTTTCCCCAGTATGGCCCAATTGCTCCGCAACCAACGATTTTTTCATCGTCACATACAACATAGAAGTGCACCCAACCTGCACGTTCTAAGATATTATTCGGTTGGAGAGCATTAACATCATTTTCAATGTATTCTGCCGAATAATCCTTTATGTTTGTTGTTCTAAGCGTTGTAACTATTAATGCAGATACTTCCTCTGCATCTGTCTTTTCAAATCTTCTAACTCTCATATACTATATCCCAACAAATTCCGATTGCTCTCATTCTTTCGCTGAATAAAGCATATCAGTACAATATGAAAAAGTCTATCATCCGCACAGGGAAACGCCCGAATTACATACTTTTTTCAGATGAACCACCACATACTCACATCTTCCCTGGGTTCGTACGGGAAAGCCCCATCCGGTTACTCCGGAGGAGACGATCACTTTGCTGCCATCCATGTCATACTCCCCGTAATTCAGGGTGCCCATCAGTATATTGATATATCCCACCGGGAAGATCTGTCCCGCATGGGTATGGCCGCATAATTCCAGATCCACTCCCTGAGCGGCATTTTCTTCTGTTTCTACAGGCTGGTGATCCACCGCCAGGATAAAACGCTGCCTGTCCGCATCCTGCAGAAGAGTGGCCAAAGAAACGCGGCCGGATGGATATGATGCATCCTGACGCCCCGCCAGCACAAGATCTTCACCAATTGAAATCCATTTATCATCCAGAATGGCTATGCCGTTTGATTCAATGGTTTCCGCCAGTTCCGTCTGTGTATACGCCGGTGAGGCGGTATACAGCTGCCGGTCATGATTTCCGTATATGTAAAAAATCCCGTATCGGCTCTCCAGACTTCCGAACAGTCGGAAAGCCTCCTCTATAGATTGTTTCGAAGTTCCCTCCTCAACCATATCGCCGCCCAGCACAACCAGATCCGGATGCAGATGGTTGATCTCCCCGGCCGTTTTTTTCAGCAATTCAGGACTCTGAATCGTATCATAATGGGTATCGGTCAGCAGAACAACGGTGTAATCCGACTGCAGTTTATCCGATGTTACCGTGTATTCTGCCGACACGATATGCAGCATATTGAAGTATCCATACACCAGCAGAATCCCCGCCGCAAAAGCAGGCACAATACCGCTACGGTAAATCCTGCTGCATATTCTTCTGCCCTCCCTTTGGCCGCCCGCCCGATACAGCACCGGCACTGACCGCCGGATGATAAACGCCAACGTATCAAACAGGGCATACGCACCCATCAGATAAACACCAATCAGCCCGGCCATGCGCCACCGGCGGCATAAAACAATAAAAAGCACTGAAAGACCTGCACGCAGCAGACGGAGTCCGGCATGTTTTCTGTCAATTCTGCAAAAAAACAGCAGCCGACCGGTCAGCCAGTACATACCGGCCATCAGAGCAAATACCATCGCTCCCAGCAACAAACGAAACATCCTATTACCTGCTTTCTACTGAAAAATTACGCATCCTTACTGCGTGAATTTCTGATTTTGCAGATTCCCTGCGTCATGGTTCCCATGGGGCAGAATGTACACCAGGTTCTGGGCTTGTACAGTACCATCACGATCAGTCCCAGCAGCAGTGATGTAAGCATCATGCTGTAAAAACCGAAGCTGTACTGTGCGATCCAGTCCGGCACGGTACCGGCTGTGTAGGTCCATCCCCAGGGGATTCTGAATGTCCAGAACAGCTTGATTGCTTCCCTGAGGGAACGGCTCCCTGCCGCTACCAGATATGTCTGAAATACCATATTCCCGAACATGGCCAGAAAAAATACCAGAAAACCATATCGGAACCATTTGGAATACATCCATTTCGGTGTAGGCTTGTTGCGGGAACATCTGCAGGAACTGCCCAGCTTCATAAACAGCTGTCCCCGTCCGCAATATCGGTTGCAGAAGCCTTTGGTTCCGCCGAATATCGCAAATCCCAGCGGAACCAGGAAATCAATCATGCCCAGCCACGCAAACAGTATGTTGAAAAAGCCCAGTGTAAAATAGACAATTGCCCAGATCCACAGCCATTCATACCATTTTTTCTTTGTTGATTTCTCTTTTTCCGTTTTCTTTTGTTCCGATTTCTTTTTTGCTGTCTCCGTCATCTCGTTTCACCCCTTTCCACAAGCGTAATGCACCCGGTCGGGCAGACTTTGCCGCATTTATTGCAGCCGATACAGATTCCGCTGTCCACAGCGGCATAACATCCCCTGATTACTTTAATTGCCCCTTTTGGGCAGACCGTCACGCAGGTCCCGCATGCAACGCAGCTGCTGCGCTCCACTGTTGAATATTTTTTTGATGCCATGCTATTTATCCCTCCATCGCGGAACAGTTGAATGAATTCTGTTCCGGACTGCTATTTTCTCTTTCTGTAACGTTTCTTTGTACTGCCTCTGCGATTTCCTGTTTTTTTACCACTTCCATTCAATGTCCGCAGAGCTTCTTCAAGGCCTGGATCTGTATATGGAAGCTGTTCCTGCAAATGTTTATACACCATTTCCGCTTCCTGCTTCTGTCCCGTCATCAGATATAAGCTGCCCAGCATAAACTGCAGTTCCCGATTATCCGATCCTGCTTCTCTTTCCATCTTTTCCCGAAACTTCTGTATTCCTTCATTCAGATCCGGTGAACTGCCTGCTTCAAGCAGACTGTACTGAAGTGAACAGGGCAGTTCATACAGATGGGTATCAGCAGTAATCTGATCAGCCGTCCGTTCTGAATCAATCACAGGAATCGTCTCCAGACTGCAGCCGGTCGCATTGGAAAAACTGTTTCTTGAATGCCCTTTCAGCATGGGAAGTCCGCTGTCCAGGACAACTCCCATGCATATTGACCACAGATTCGTCCACTCAACAATCGATACCGGTTCTGCAATCTCCATCACAAACTGAATCAGATCCGTACAGGTGCATCCGTTCACTACCAGCCTGAATCCTTCTTCCAGCCTGTGCGCTGCATTTCGCCCATCCATGCCGGAAATTTCCGACACGCATACTGTCAAATCCCCCCAATGGGGATATATCTTATCAAATCCCCTGTCCCGGTCAGCCAGCACACTGCTGTCAAAATCACGATAGGGAATATCCGCTGCATAACGCGCCATGGAAGAAAAACATGACTCCAGTTCCACAAAAAATGCTGCTGCATATGCTTTCCCCGTCATATCAGTCAAAGTCTGGAACAACCTGTCATAATTGCAGTGCCAGTATATCAGACGCATAAAATCTGCTTTTTCCATTTCCGGTCTGAAACATTTCCTGAAAATCTCATAGAAACTGTCCAGTTCAAGCACACCATACGCCTGCACACATCCATATGCCTTTTCCAGAGAATCGCTGATTCCCCTGCATTCTTTTCTCCAGTCAGAAGCATTCAGTCTGTCCAGAATTTCCTGCGCATCTGCAGCCAAAGACAAACGTGCCACCGGCTCCTGTGTATCGATTTGAATATCGATCAGACCCATGGCAAACCACAGTCTGATATTTTCCTCATCATCTTCATAAATCTTCAGCTTTCCATCCGGCTTTCGGGCAAATTCCAGAAGACTTTTGAACCCATCCCGTTCCAGCACAATCAGATAATACTCAGGATGTTCCCTCAATTGCTCCTCCAAAACCCTGGCAAGCTTTTCTTTATCCCAGTCATCCTCATATTCAATCTGAAGGTACCGACAGCAGTCCCGCAGTTCTTTTCTGCTGAAATCCATAAACAATTCCAGACGGGTTCTTTTTGCTGCCTCTTTTTCCACAATTCCTCCCGATTTCCCGGTTTTCGTGTCCTCATAGCAGCCTTCACCGGCAGCATATCCCTCGGCGCAGAACTGTATCCACCAATTGCATTTATCCGTCATGATTGATCTATCTTTTGCAGAAGATTTCTTTTCCCGTCTTATGCGCACATCCGCTCCGGGAGATTTCTCTTTCGTTTTTGATAAAATCTCCTGCAGCTTTTTCCATATTGGCATTCTTTTTCCTCTCGCACTGTATATAGAGCAAGACAAGAAATTACTGCAAAAGTTCAGTAGTTCAGCACTATTTCCTTGTCTTGCCATAGTAAAATATAAACCCACTACAGTTTCTTAAACAATCCTATCACATAAGAAAAATTTATTTTCTTCCGCAGCAATGTTTATACTTCCTGCCGCTTCCGCAGGGACAGGGCTCGTTGCGCCCGATTTTTCTTCCGCTTCTTTCATAGGGAGAACTTTCTGTTCCTGCGTGAATTACTTTTCCGCGCCCGCGTATTGCCTCCTGAGGATATTTTTCGAAATAAAAACCTCCTGATATTTCTCCTGATAAACGGGAATATGATTTCAGCAATTTCTGCTTTAATTCCTCAATCCCCTGACCGGATTCCAGCTGCCGGAAGAAATCTTCCTCTTTCTCATAGTACGGGGAATATTCTTTTTTCAGGATTTCCAGCTGCGGCAGAATCTCCTGGCGCTCTTCGATCATGCAGAGTTTTACATCCAGTTTTGCGTATTTAAGAAGAACCGCATCTATATTCGCCATTTCCAGAAAGGCTTCCACTCCCCGCTTCACAGTATCACTTAATCGCTCATCGTATCCGATCCATTCGAACATGCAGTATTCCCGGACTTTTCTTAAAATCATAATATTGTCAGAGGAATGACAGATTTTCTCCAGAAGCTGATAGAGCCGGTCGATTGTCTGATACTTTTCCAGCGTATATTCTGACATGGCAGAAAAAGCAGCCAGAGCAGAAACCAGAAGTTTCAGATTTTCTTCTATGTATACGGAATACCTGTTAAGAAACCCGATCAGTTCCTGCACGATTTTCTGAAAATACCCCATTCTCCCGGCATAATCCATATCCAGCAGAATGTAATATGCTTCGATTGCCTCCGGAATCTCTTCTCTTTCCCATCGTTTTTGCCGATGCAGCATCTCAAAAAGAATTTTGATTCCTGTATCATACTCCCCATAATCCCGGCATTCCTGAGAAAATGTCAGAATGAAGTCATTGTCCCGACATCCCAGCTCATAACCTTTTTCAAAGGCCCGAAACGCTTTCTGAGTATAGCCCCGCTCCATGTAGGAGATAGCCAGTTCCCTCCAGAACCACTTGTTATCCGGTTCTTTCTCCACCAGAAGCTCCGCATTTTTCACTGCTTTTCCTGTATTACCCGCTTCCCGCTGTGCCATCATCATCATATACAGGAAGATAATCTCATCGGGAAACCGGCGATGTGCTTCCTCACATGCATCCCGAACACGTTCTTTATTCCCCTGTTTCCGGAACCGCTCAATCTCTTTCAGCATCATAAGGGCTGCAGGTTCCGTGGGCCCGGGCAGATCCGGCCCCTGATCATTTTCCATCTTCTGTAAGTGCTCATAAGCATCACGGATCTCACGAAATTTCTCCGGATCTTTCTCAGGAGAATACTTTCTGACCATGGTGAAGTATGCTCTCTTAATTTCCTGAGGAGATGCTCCTCTTTTCAATCCCAGTATTTCATAATCATCTGCCATCCTGCAGTTCCTCCAGTATATCCAGCAGTTCTTCTTCCATTGCCGCAGCTGTTATCATGTCTTCTTCCAGCAGAGCCTTCTTCAGAAGGTATAAAGCTTTCTCCAGATCTTCACGATAGAGCGGCTTTCCGTTCATCTCAGGCTTTTTGAGTATCCTTTCCACCTTTCGAATAATCGAACGGAATTCTTCGGCACCGGACGCTTTCTTCCATCCGCTCACGTCGGTTCGTATCTCTTCCTCTTCCTGCTCATTCTGCCGATTCATCATATTAATTTCGATGGATGCTTTTTTCATGGTACTGAGAATAACAGCCGTAACCTCCAGGATTCCATTCAGATTATAGGAAAATTCCACTTCTACAGCTTCCTGGCCCGCTTTTCCGGAAGGAATATCCCCAATCATAAACTCACCCAGGAAATGATTCCGGCTTGCAACCTGATTTTCTCCCTGGTATACCATAATTTTGGCCATCGTCTGACAGTCAAAACTGGTCGAATATGTTTCCCTGCGTGTAACCGGAATCGTTACATTGCGCGGGATGACCACACTCATATAATCATTGCTGTCATATGCCAGTGCACGGATTCCCAGAGTATAGGGATTCACGTCTGTCATAATAAGACTGTCCTCTCCCTGAATTTCTCCCCCGATAATTCCCGCCTGAATGGCTGCTCCCTCTGCCACCGCATAATCAGGATTAACGGAAGCCGAAGGAGCCTTGCCAAGATACTGCTCAATATCCCTTTTGATCAAAGGAATTCTGGTGGATCCCCCTACCAGTAAAATCCTGTCAATCTCCGAGGGAAGTATTCCGCTGTCCGCCATGACCACATCAATCGGATGGTGCGTCCGTTCTACCAGATCGCCGATCAGTTTTTCGAACAGTTCCGCTGTAACCGTTTCCTCCAGTGAAAGAGGATCCCCCCCTGATTCGGCAATCAAAGGAATTACAATCTGACAGGATTGCTGCGTACTCAGTTCCTTTTTACACCACTCTGCCTTCTCTTTCAGTTTTACCATAGCATAGGTATTCATCCGCAGATCAACTCCATGCTTTTTCTGAAACTGCTGAACCAGCCATTGGATCAGCCTCTCGTCAAAATCCTTGCCTCCCAGCGCATTGTCACCGCTGCTGGCCTTTACTTCCAACACTCCTCCGAACATTTCCAGCAGTGTCACATCAAAGGTACCTCCACCCAGATCATAGACCAGAATATGGCTCTCCTCTTCCATATGTTCCAGACCATAGCTGAGTGCTGCCGCCGTCGGCTCATTGATAATGCGTTCCACATCAAAACCTGCCAGATTTCCCGCTTCTACCGTAGCCTGTCTCTGCCGGTCGTCAAAATATGCCGGAACAGAAATAACCGCTCTGGTAATCTCCTCATCCAGATACTCAGATGCATAATTTTTAACATATTCCAGAAGTTTAGCAGATAATTCCACCGGTGTATATTTTCTCTTTCCCAGCTGTATCCGTTCTTCTGTGCCGATTTTTCTTTTAATTTCAATCGCGGTATTTTCGGGAGACAGAAGATACTGCGCTTTTGCTCTTTCTCCAATCACATAATTTCCGCTGTTATCAATACCTACCGCCGAAGGCGTAATCTCCTGCTGTTCAAAGTTCAAAAGCATAACAGGTTTCCCCTCACGGATTACCGCCGCTTCCGTAGTAGATGTTCCAAGATCAATTCCAATTACAGTGCTCATTATCCTCAGTCCTTCCCTGCCCTACTGGCATCCTTTGTTATCCGGGGCAAAACGATATACAGCTGCCTTTGCTTTTTTTCTTACCTTTCCGCAATAAACAAATCCCGGACTGTATATTCTGGCAATTTTTCTGTCCCTGTTCTCATCGTGGGTATCAATTACTTCAATTACCTCATGCAAATCAAAATCTACTGTCTCATCCACCTGATCTATTGATGTAATCCCACAGTAAATCTGACTTTTTTTCAGTTCCTGTTCCATCAGAGACAGCTGCTGCTGCCATGTCCCATTCCTGTTTCCCGGAAATTCTTTTATCTGCCAGAACTGATCCTGATAAACCTCAAACAGATTCAGAAATTTCTCTTTTTCCTGCTTTTGCTCCTGTTCCTTTTTCTTTTTTTCCTGATTGTCACCCTGTTGTTCTTCCAGTTCATCCAGCAGATTTTCTATAGCCAGGTCATGCTTTTTGATTGTACCTGCCAATTGCTGCATTTCCTGACCAAGCTCCTGTTTCAGTTCCTGCCGGATTTCCTGACCGTTCCCCAGCAGCAAAGTTTTCCATGTGTCCCTCTCTGCCTGTATTTTCTTTTCCAGCAAATCCAGTTTCTGTTCCATTTTCTCCAGCAGTTTTCTGTTCTCCAGAGCAGCCTTTTTATTATGAAAAAACATTTTCTCCATCCTTTACCTGATTATTTTATAACTAATCATATCACATATTGCATTATAAATCATCAGTAACCTGAATGAAAAAAGTCTCTCAGTTTTTTCAGAAAAGGATCAAACTTGTGTCTGAAAGTATTTTCTGTTATACTGATCTTATCACTTAATGTTTTCTTCCTTTTTCAAAATGAAAAAGAGGAGAATATGAGCAAAGGAAACTCAAAAACAGGAAAACAACAGAAAACAGTACAGGAACATCATGTCTTCAGCGGAGGATAAAGAAATGAGTATATTTATTTCCGAGTTATTCGGAGCTGTTATTCAGGTAATGGTTTTTATGCTGATACCTTTTATCTGGTGGTTAATTTCTTCAAAAAAGAAAACCGGCTTTTTTGAGTGGATTGGACTTAAAAAGATTCAGCATAAAGGAAAATGGTTAAATACAATTCTTATAACTATCAGTGCAGTGGCAGTTACGGTGTTTTAACAACAATATTGATGACAGCCTATTCTGATGGGATAACTGCAGCGGGAAGCAGCTTTGCCGGAATGGGAATATCCGCACTGCCAACAGTTTTCGTATATGGATTTGTCCGTACCGGATTGTCTGAAGAGCTGTTTTTCAGAGGATTTTTACTGAAAACAATCAGCAGCAGATGGGGCTTTGCTGCAGGTAATACCATACAGACCGTATTTTTTGGTGCATTGCATGGTATTCCATTTGGAATAGCAACTCATAATATTCTGGTAACCATTATGCTGACGTTATTGCCCGGCGCTTTTGGATGGTATCAGGGCTGGCTAAATGAAAAACGATGTGGCGAAAGTATTGTTCCAAGCTGGCTGTTACATGGAACAATTAATACAATAGTTGCATGTTTATCACTGTAAAAATGGGGAGGTTCCCCTCCCCCTCATATATTTTAAGTATTAAAATCATCTGTTTGCTTTATTCGCAATCTTCACCAGTGTCAGCATGACCGGCACTTCCGTTAACACACCTACTGTAGTAGCCAATGCAGCGGGGCTGGTTGTTCCGAAAAGTGCTACCGCTACTGCGACTGCCAGTTCAAAGAAATTGGATGCTCCGATCATCCCGGCAGGTGCTGCGATATCATGCGGCAGTTTTAACAGATTGCAGGTTCCGTAAGCAATAAAGAAGATCAAAAAGGTCTGCAGAATCAATGGTATGGCAATCAACACAATATGCAGCGGATTGTTAAGAATCACCTCACTCTGTCCCATGAAGATCAGGACCAGAGTCAATAACAGACCAATCGTAGTCACAGAATCAAATTTATGAATAAATACGTTTTCAAAATATTCCGTACCCTTACTCTTTGTAATAAAGATTCTGGTCAGGATTCCTCCTGCCAGAGGAATGACAACAAACAGGACAACACTCAGAATCAGCGTGTCAAAAGGTACGGATACATTTGATACGCCCAGCAGGAATTTCACGATGGGTACAAACGCAACCAGAATAATCAGGTCATTTGTTGCAACCTGCACTACCGTATAGGCAGGATTTCCATTTGTAAGCGTACTCCATACAAATACCATGGCAGTACACGGAGCTGCTCCAAGTAGTACGGCTCCTGCCAGATATTCCGTTGCCAGTTCCGGCGTAATGAATCCTTTAAATATCACAAAGAAAAACAGACAGGAAATCCCATACATGGTAAACGGCTTAACGAGCCAGTTCACAATCCATGTAACAAACAGACCTTTCGGATTATGCCCCACATTACGGATACTCTGAAAATCAACTTTCAGCATCATCGGGTAAATCATGACCCAGATCAATACTGCCATGGGAATAGAAATACGGGCATATTCAAACCGGTTCAGAAAAGCCGGCAGTGCCGGAACAAAATGTCCAAGCAATACACCAACGATCATACATAAAAATACCCATACCGTCAGGTAACGCTGAAAAGAGCTGATACCTGTATTCTTTTCTTTTTTCAAATCATTCTTCCTCCCTGTCTTCATGAATTATAAATCCAGCAGTTTATCACCTTTGACCCGGTCAGCTTTCCATGGAATCAGTACAAAACAGCCATCTGTATGGGCACCGACCCGGTTGATCCATTCTGCTTCATGGCTCGCTTTTGCCTTAAGAAACGCATTGGAAGTACCAGTCTGATAAAAGGACTGATTGATCACCCACCAACCGGCAGTGATCTGTGCCCGTTTCAGGTCATCCTCCAGTCGCAGCGCTTCATAGACCGGGGTTGCTTCCGGAAGAGTCACAATGATGACTTCCGTTTCTTCACTTCTCGGGCGGGGAAGCAGTTTTTTCACCGATTCCGGTGTTTCGCCTTTTGTCCTCTGGATTTCCTTATCATAGCTTTCCGTGGATTCCAGAAGAAGCAGGGTGTGGCCGGTGGGGGCTGTGTCAATCACTACGATCTGATCATCCGCCTTTTCCACGATTTCCGCAAAAGCACGGAATACGGCAATCTCCTGGGTGCAGGGAGAACGCAGATCTTCTTCGATATAGGCAATATCTTCTTCCTTCAGGCCATTTGCTCTTGCCCGGGAAAGCACTTCCTTCTGATGTTTCCGCAGTTCCTCGTGCTCATCGATCCGGCTCATGGTAATGTGCTCTGCCTGTTCCAGCACAAATTGCAGGTGGGCGGCCGGATCAGTGGTTGTCAGATGAACATTCCTGCCCTTCTGTGCCAGCCCCAAAGCAATCGCCGCGGCTACCGTCGTCTTTCCAACGCCGCCTTTTCCCATGGTAAAAATGACTTTTTTTCCATGGGCATCTATGGAATTTACAAGATCGTGCAGACCGGCAATCCGGTCAAACTGCAGTGTCTCTCCGGCAATTCTCTGCCGGTCATCCTTCAGCATGGCACGGACATTTTCCAGACCGGTGATATTGTAGGCACGGAGCGGAATATAGTAAACGGGCAGTTCTTTCAGACCCTCCGGGAGTTCTTTCAGGGCATTGTACTGCTTCTGATACAGTTTCGTGGAAATCTCATCATCCCTGGATTCCAGTACGCCATTTACCACAAGGACCTGATTTCTCACACCCAGTTCAGCCAGTTCTACGGATGCACGCTGTGCCTCCTTCAAAGGCGATTCTTCTGGTCTTGTGACGAGAACCAGTGTGGTTTCCCCGCCATCCGTAAGAGTTTCCACTGCTTTCCGATACACGTCTTTTTTACTCTCCAGACCGGACAGCTGCCCCAGACAGGACGCCCCGTGGGTACTCTGACTGATAAAATCACTCCATGCAGAAGGAAGCTGAAGCATCCGCAGCGTGTGGCCGGTGGGTGCAGTATCAAAAATAATATGATCGTACCGTTCCTGAATCTCCGTATCCGTAATAAAACCGGAAAATTCATTAAATGCGGCAATTTCCACCGTACAGGAACCGGATAACTGTTCTTCCATGTTTGCAATGACGGACTCCGGCATAAAGCCACGGTAGGGAGCGATTACACTTTCCCGATACTCTGCAGCAGCCTGAAGCGGATCCAGATTGGCAACCGTCAGACCGGGAACTGAAGGAATTGGAATTCCTTTATTATTCAGTTCCATATCAAAAACGTCCTGCAGGTTTGATGCCGGGTCAGTGCTGATCAGCAGAACCTTCTGACCCTGATCCGCCAGAAAAACCGCCGTAGCACAGGCAGCAGAGGTTTTTCCTACGCCTCCCTTGCCCGTAAAGAACAAATATTTTGTATTTGTAACCAAAGACGGGCCAAAATGATTCATCTCTACAATTTCATTGATGTCACTCATAGCAGACTCCTTATAATCCGGGCAGACTAGCAGCAGGAATTTCCTGAGCAGCAGCAACTGCCTTTAGCAGGCTTTTCTTCCACAGTTTCACAGCAGGTTTCTGTTTCTTTGCCACAGCAGCAGGCAGGCTGTACTCCCAGTAGTTCGGGATTCAGATCCAGCCAGTAAGTAATTTCTTCATTGGTCGGATAACGTCCTGCAAGTACAATTACATCATCCACCAGTATCACAGGCAGTTTATCGGGACCAAACTGATTCAGAAATTCACAGACGGCCCGGTTTTCCACGAATGCCCTGGGGCTGCTGGTCAGATTATACCGGTGTACTTTGATTCCGTTCTGATCCAGCGTGTTCAGAACCGTTGATATACGCAGAAGCTCCGGATCCACACTCACGCCGCAAAGACCTGTAGGACAGCACATGGCCGGTTCAAAAATTTTCATTTTCTTCATTGTCAAAATCCTCCTTGATTTAATTATTGAAATATTTCTATTTATTTATTATATGAAAACCGATGACGGTCGGTTCCTTCTCCGGCATCGGTTTCTGTTCGTTTACAGTGTTTTTAATCGCAATTGTTGCAGCTATAATCGTTATTCCTGTGGCAGATACAATCTGCTTTATCAGCAAAAATCAACCCCAACGTCTGATGAAAAGCATTCAGATATTCTTTATTGAGGGAATAGAAAATGTTTTTTCCTTCCCGGCGGTCCGTAACCACTTTCGCCTCAATCAACACCTTCATATCATGGGATAAAGTCGGCTGAGTGATGTGAAACTCCTCCAAGATCTTGCAGGCACACAATTCCCCACAGGAAAGCATATCAACGATTTTCAAACGTTTCGGATCAGAAATCGCTTTCAGGATTTTACTGACCTCCTTATACTTTTGCTCCAGACCACTCACCTCTTTTATATATAGATTTTTTTCTATTTATTATTATATGCACCACTGCCTCACTTGTCAATATCAAATTTGTCAATATCAAATCGAACAGGAAAGCAGATATATATTTAAATCAATCTCACCTGTTGTTTCACCAAGCGTAACCAAATCAGACGCAAGGCGATATGCTTTAATGAATGCAGTGATAATAACCTCGTCTTATTCTTTCAATTGCTTCTCTGGAGGCAAAAAAATAAGCGTACCACTGTTTCCAATGATACGCTTATCCATATTAAACTAACTCAATTATCAATTCAGATCGATAAGCACTGTTGCAGTGATATCTTTCCATTGATTTTTCCTTAAATATTGCCCATTTGCCTTGCGGTATACTTCAGCATGTGCAAAACCAAGTGGCAAGTCTATCGAAAGAGAACTCCTACTTACTTGCGATAGCTGCCTGTGCTGCTGCCAGACGTGCGATCGGTACACGGAAAGGTGAGCAGGATACATAGTCAAGGCCAATCTTATGGCAGAATTCTACAGATGAAGGATCGCCGCCGTGCTCGCCGCAGATACCGATGTGCAGGCTGGGATTAACGGGTTTGCCTAACTTGATACACATATCCATTAACTTGCCCACGCCGGTCTGGTCCAGTTTTGCGAAAGGATCGTTCTCGTAGATCTTAGCATCGTAGTATGCATCCAGGAACTTGCCTGCATCGTCACGGGAGAAACCGAATGTCATCTGAGTCAGGTCGTTTGTACCGAAGCAGAAGAAGTCAGCTTCCTTAGCGATTTCATCAGCTGTCAGAGCAGCTCTGGGGATTTCGATCATGGTACCAACTTCGTATTCAAGATCGATGCCGGATGCTGCGATTTCAGCGTCTGCTGTTTCAACTACGAATTTCTTAACGTATTTCAGCTCTTTTACTTCGCCTACCAGAGGAATCATGATTTCAGGCTTGATGTTCCAGTCGGGATGAGCTTTCTTAACGTTCAGAGCTGCGCGGATAACAGCCTTTGTCTGCATCTTAGCGATTTCAGGATATGTAACGGTAAGACGGCATCCACGATGACCCATCATGGGGTTGAATTCATGCAGAGAGTCGATGATTGCTTTGATAGCTTCAACCGTCTTGCCCTGAGCATCTGCCAGTTTCTTGATATCTTCTTCTTCTGTAGGAACGAATTCATGCAGAGGCGGATCCAGGAAACGGATGGTAACCGGGTTGCCTTCCAGTGCTTCGTATAATTTTTCAAAGTCGCCCTGCTGGTAAGGAAGGATCTTCTCCAGTGCAGCTTCTCTTTCTTCTACAGTATCAGCACAGATCATCTCACGGAATGCTGCGATTCTGTCTTCTTCGAAGAACATATGCTCTGTACGGCAGAGACCGATACCTTCAGCACCCAATTCTACAGCCTTCTTAGCATCTGCAGGAGTATCTGCATTGGTACGAACCTTTAATGTTCTGTATTTATCAGCCCATGCCATGATTCTTCCGAATTCACCGGCGATGGTAGCGTCAACAGTAGGAATAATTCCATCGTAGATGTTACCTGTTGTACCATCGATGGAGATGGGATCTCCTTCATGGAATTCTTTTCCTGCTAATGTAAATTTCTTGTTTGCTTCATCCATTGTGATGTCGCCGCATCCGGATACACAGCAGGTACCCATACCACGGGCAACTACGGCTGCGTGTGATGTCATACCACCGCGAACGGTCAGGATACCCTGAGCAGACTTCATACCTGTGATGTCTTCAGGAGAGGTTTCAAGACGAACCAGAACAACCTTTTCGCCTCTTGCAGCCCATTCTACAGCATCGTCAGCTGTGAATACGACTTTACCGCATGCAGCACCGGGTGATGCGCCAAGACCTTTACCCATGGGGGTAGCAGCCTTTAATGCAGCAGCGTCGAACTGAGGATGCAGCAGTGTATCAAGGTTACGAGGGTCGATCATAGCTACAGCTTCTTCTTCTGTTCTCATGCCTTCATCAACCAAGTCGCAAGCGATCTTCAGAGCAGCCTGAGCGGTTCTCTTACCGTTACGTGTCTGCAGCATGAACAGCTTTCTGTCCTGAATGGTAAACTCCATATCCTGCATATCTCTGTAGTGATTTTCCAGAGTTGAGCAAACCTTTGTAAACTGTTCGTAAACTTCAGGCATAACGTCTGCCAGTGCGGAGATGGGCTGAGGTGTACGAACACCTGCAACTACGTCTTCACCCTGAGCGTTCATCAGGAATTCGCCCATCAGTTTCTTTTCGCCTGTAGCGGGGTCACGGGTAAATGCAACACCGGTACCGGATTCATCTGACCAGTTACCGAATGCCATCTCCTGTACGTTAACAGCGGTTCCCCATGAATAAGGGATATCGTTGTCACGACGGTATACATTGGCACGAGGGTTGTCCCATGAACGGAATACGGCTTTGATAGCGCCCATCAGCTGTTCCTTCGGATCATCGGGGAAGTCTGCGCCGATTTTTTCCTTGTATTCAGCCTTGAACTGATTAGCCAGTTCCTTCAGGTCAGCTGCTGTCAGATCAACGTCCTGTGTAACGCCTCTGTCGGCTTTCATCTTATCGATTAATTCTTCGAAATATTTCTTACCAACTTCCATAACTACGTCAGAATACATCTGGATGAATCTTCTGTAGCAGTCACGAGCCCATCTTTCGTTGCCTGTCTTCTTTGCAACTACTTCCACAACTTCTTCATTAAGACCAAGGTTCAGGATGGTATCCATCATACCGGGCATGGAAGCTCTTGCACCGGAACGAACAGAAACAAGCAGGGGATTCTCAAGATCGCCGAATTTCTTGCCTGTAACTTCTTCCATCTTAACGATTGCGTCCATGATCTGTTCCATGATCTCATCGTTGATCTTTCTGCCATCTTCGTAGTACTGTGTGCAGGCTTCTGGTGTGATTGTGAAGCCCTGAGGTACAGGAAGACCCAAGTTTGTCATTTCAGCAAGGTTTGCACCTTTGCCGCCCAGAAGGTTTCTCATATTTGCATTACCTTCTGTGAACATATAAACCCATTTTGCCATTTTGTGATGACCTCCTTAATATAGTCAGGAACTTTACCATATACCGAAAACAGCTGCCGGTAAACGGCAGTCAGCAGAATTGTTTCCTGCGGCCGGGAATCAGCCGCTGCGGTAAAGTTTAACTTCTTACTAATAGAATTACCCGCAGCGCAAAAGGCGCATGGTAATCCTGTATAATATTAAACGCATAAAGCGCTCATGATTATCCATTATAACACTACTTTGGATTTTGGGAAGCACCTTTTTTGATTTTTGTGAATTTTTTTTTTCACATAAGACAATATTCCCGAAATATATTTACCAAAAAAGAGATATCTGTGTAGGTTCTCACAAATATCTCTTTCCTGTACATCTTTCTAAAAAAGTGTTTTTTCTTTCCAATTTTACAAAATGACGAAATTGGAAATTTTGCTCTTTTCAGACGTATTTTTCCATAGGATTTTCCACCGGTTTTACAGGTCTGTTATCAGCACTTTTCCGGTTCGGGGTAATCAACACCGAAGGTCTCCACGGTAACTTTTTTCATAACCTGGGGCTCCAGAGGCTTGTCAGACCAGTCTGTGGCAACCTTCGCGATGCTGTTTACCACATCCTGTCCCCCGATCAGCTTGCCAAAGCCTGCATAGGCTCCGTCCAGATGAGGTGCAGCTGCATGCATGATAAAGAACTGGGAGCCTGCACTGTTGGGCATCATGGTTCTTGCCATGGACAGAACGCCTTCGGTATGCTTCAGGCCGTTCACGAAACCGTTCTGTGAAAATTCACCTCTGATGCTGTATCCGGGGCCGCCCATGCCGGTTCCATCGGGACATCCGCCCTGAATCATGAAGCCCGGGATCACACGGTGAAAAGTCAGACCGTCGTAATAACCTTTTTTCACCAGACTGATAAAATTGTTGACTGTATTCGGCGCGATCTCCGGATACAGTTCTGCTTTCATAATACTTCCATCTGCCATTTCGAATGTAACAACAGGATTCTGTGCCATACTATAATAATCTCCTTTTTTATTAGAATAAACTACCACTGTATTTTAGCAGATATCAGGGATAAAGTCTATCGTTGTTTCATGGGGCGGATATAGGAAGAAGTATGAGGCTCCATGAACGACAGGTCCTGTACGGAGACGCGCTTTCGCTCTGTGACAAACGCAGCGGTACTAAGATTTTTCGGCGCTGCCGCTTGAAAAATCAAGTGCCGGCGTTTGTCAACGGTCTCCTTTACAGGACCTGTCGTTCATTCCGCCGCCATGTTTTTTCTCTGATCCGCAATATGAATACAACGATGGATGGGAGGGGAACGTCTGGTTTGTTGGCGTGGGGAGAATTGTGTGATATACTTCTTGTATGATTTTCAGTGGGGTATTTATGTATCTGCTGTGTTATGTATCTACTGTATGATGCAGGGCAGTTCGGGTATGGGCTGATCTGTTCTGCTGTTTATTTCATTCAGAAAGGATTTTTATTATGGAGATTGAACGTAAATTTCTGATTTCCAAGCCGCCTATGGCTCTGGAGTGTTACAGTTTTCACAGGATTGAGCAGGGGTATTTATGTACGCAGCCTGTAGTGCGGGTGCGCAGGCAGGATGATTGTTTTTATCTGACTTACAAGGGCGGCGGCATGATGGTACGTGAGGAGTATAATCTGCCTTTGACTGAGGAGGCTTATCAGCACCTGCTGCCCAAGTCGGATGGCAATATTATTACGAAAACACGCTATCTGATTCCTCTTGATGGCGGTCTGACCTGTGAACTGGACGTGTTTGAGGGTGCTTTTGACGGGCTGATTCTGGCGGAAGTGGAGTTCCCCGATGAACAGTCTGCCGGGAATTTTGTCCCGCCGGAGTGGTTCATCAGGGAAGTGACCAATGATCCCAGATATCACAACAGCTATATGAGCAGTCTGAAATTATAGCAGGACATGAAATCTCTGCAGCAGCTCAGTTTCTGCCGGGCTGCTGTATCAGCCGAATTAATTCAGATAATCCAGGGGATCTACAGGCGTTCCGTCTTCCGTGAGCTCCAGATAAAGGTTATCACCTTCCACACTGTAGCATTTGGTGGGTGCGGCAACATAAGCCAGCAGATCTCCTTCTTTTACCTGATCTCCTTCCGATACTTCAATATCTTTCAGCTGCCCCAGTTTTACCTGATAGCCGTCTCCGATATCAAGAACCAGATAATTTCCGATCTGTTCATCCATGCCGATGGAGAGGACGATTCCCTCCGCAGGCGCACAGACCGGCGTTCCCTGTTCTGCCTGGATGACCATGGCCTGACTGCATTTGTACTGATTCAAAGTAGGAAAATAAATCGTGTTGTCCATGTTGAACTCCAGAAGTACTTCGCCCTGTACGGGCCATTCAAGTTCATTTTCGGTCAGAAAATGAAGGTTGTCCGCGTTAATGGCAGCAGATACCGGAGCTGTATTGTCCTTACTTTCGGTTTTGCTGTCTCCGTCCTTTCCGTCTGCACCTTCCTCATCCGATCCTGCTTTTGCATCAGCCTGAATCTGATCTGACCTTTCCTCTTCACCGCCGCCGGTATTTTCCCCGGCATCTGCGCCTGCTTCTCCCAGTGCCTGCAGGTGATCCTGCTCATCCGCAGCAGCCTGCTGCGTTTCCCCTTTTATGTCCTTTCCCTGTCTGCTGTTTTTATAAACAGTCCCCGAAACGGCGCCGGCCATCAGACATACGAGCAGAATCCATGCAGTTCTTCTGGATCTCATAACCTTTTTCCAGTTGCGTTTCAACATTATTCACCTCTGTTTCTTAGAATAAGCCTTCCCGGTCCGCAATAATCTGTCATGAACATGAATTATCATGAACCGGGCCCTGCTTCTTCTATTCTGTCCGAAAAGAGGAGAAATTATTCACCTGACACACCGGAAAATAATATTCCAGGATTTCCCGGTAATCTCCCCCCCGGGAAGCCATGACCGAAGCACCGGCCAGGGACATGCCATACCCACTTCCGCTTCCGAAGGTCATGATTTTCAGACTGCCACCGGACAGATCCGAAACATAAAAACAACCGGAAGAGACCTGTAAAAGCTGTGCCGCTTCTTCACCTGTCATCTTCCGGTTTCCCAGAGATATTTCCTCTATATACCCTGAACTATCTCTGCTTTCTATTATTATATATGAACTGAGGTTTTTTTTCCCTTCCAGAATGTCTTCCGTCCCCGGGATCTCCCACAGCAGCTCTGCCAGTTCTCTTCGGCTGTACACCGTAATCGTAACCGCCCGGGTGAGCTGCCCGTCTTTTCCGTCCATCGATTTCAACTGCGGGCTGTAAAGAGAGATTCCATCATCCTCACCTGTCAGATTCCCCTCATAAAAGCGGGTATTCCCTGCCGAATACCCGTGCCAGAGGGCATCTACAGGAGCCGCTGTACCTGCATCATAAGTCAGGTACTGACCGCCGGTGAGCTCCACCGCTTTTTTCACGTACCGGTACAGATCCGACCAGTGGTCCCGCCCCTCCGGTTCAGCTGCCTCTCCAAAAGCACAGGCCATCCGGCCCGGTTCATAGTACTTCACGCCAAGTTCACCTGCGTTAACCGTTGTCAATTCCTGCCTTTTTTCCTCTGCTGTTTCTGTACCTGAGTCCGAATCTTCCGCCTCCCGCAGATACCGGTTCAGATGAGCATAAAGGCTGCTGCGGGCAGCCACCGCAAATGCTTTCAGTGCCTCTTCCTCCATATCAGGCTGGTAATCCACCGAAATCATAAAAATCAGAAAGTTTTCCACACTGACAGTACGGTTATTCACCTGAATCCACACTCCGTCCCTATCTGAGTCGACATTTTCCCGAAGCCCTCTGCTGTTCCCGGTGCGAAACCAGAATACCATACAGGGCACCAGAGACACAGTCAGCACCAGAAGTGCAGACTGAAAAAGCCGCCTGAACCATATCAGCGGCTTTGATAAAAAAACATTATCCAAGATCAGCCATCAACCTGCAAAAAGAAAGTTTCCCCTACAGCATATGCAGAATCAGCAGAAAAGTTTCTTCTTCCGGTCGATCATCTCATCGATCCGCGTCAGATACTGCTCGATATCCTTCACATTGGAAGCCCGTTCGATATGATCGGGATCCACCCGTTTTGTTACCGAACCGGCTCCGCAGGCCACGATGGTCTGCTTTTCTTCCATAATCAGAATATTGTAAATGCCTTCTTTTCCAGGTTTCGCGTATCCCACATTCTCCAGGTTGCCCGACATATTTTTCTGCCGGTACAGATAATAGGGTTCCATCCCCATCTGTGCAGCTCCCCGGGCGGTAATATCCATCATGGCCGCCGTATTCTGTTCCAGATACAGATGTCCGTACTGCTCTTTTTCCGTATTCAGGCGGGATGCACGCTTGATTGCCAGCGTGTGCACCGTCAGGTTGTCAGGCTTCAACGCCTGAATCTCCTCCATGGTGCGGGCCACATCCTCCGCACGCTCCTGAGGCAGACCGATGATCAGATCCATGTTGATATTGTCGAAACCGGCGTCCCTTGCCATGTAAAAGGCGTTTTTCACATCCTCCACCGTATGTTTGCGGCCGATCAGATCCAGTGTCTCCTGTTTCATGGTCTGGGGATTAATGGAGATCCTGTCCACAGGATACCGGCGCAGCACGGCAAGCTTCTCCGGAGTAATGCTGTCGGGCCGTCCTCCCTCCACCGTCCATTCCTTCAGATCAGACAGATCAAAACCTTCTGTGATTTGTCTCAGAATCCGGTCCAGATAAACCGGAGAAAGTGTGGTAGGCGTCCCACCGCCGAAATAGATCGTATTCAGCTTTTTGCCGGCAAACCGCTCCTGAACAAACTGAATCTCCTTCTCCAGCGCCGTTACATATTCCTCCATCCGTTTTTCCCAGCGGCTGTAGGGATAGGATGTAAAAGAACAGTACAGGCAGGTCGTCGGACAAAAAGGGATACCCACATACAGGCTGTATCCGTCCTCGTAATCCAGAAGATCCAGCAAAGCCCTCTCCTTGTGGGCGATACGGATACTCAGACCGCATTTTTCATCACCGATCAGATACTCCTTCTTCAGTTCCCGGACGATTTCCACATCGGAAAATCCCTGCTCCAGCAGGGCCATGGGAAGCTTCACCGGGCGGATTCCGGTCAGCGTCCCCCAGGGATGCTGCTTCCCCCCTGTCATCCGTGAAAAGATCCGGTAGGTCATGCGCTTAAGAGGATTTTTCTCCATCCCTTCCCCGCTGTCCGCAAATGCCGCACCGCACCAGCAGCGCACCCCATCGGAGGCGCAGACTGCTGTATACGAACCGCTGTAGAAAACAGAGAAAATAACTTCACCGCCATTTTCCCTGCCATAACTCCCGGCATCAGAAAATTCCGTGATGTCCTCCGAAACCACACCATCTTTCAGTCCCCATGCCTGTGCCCTGTCAAGCAGAGCCTGCTCACGGGCAGACAGTGCATGCTCTGCCTCTTTTGCCTCTTTTGCTTTTTTTGCTTCTTCCACTTCTTCTGCTTTCCAGGCACATTTCGTTTCCACCGTGGTTCCCGGAAAAAAGGCCGTGATCAATCCCCGGATATCGTATTCGTAACGCACTTCATTGAATATCAGTTTCATAGTTAAAATCTCAATCCTCCGGCTGCAGGATTATGACGGCGTTCGAACTCAATGCTGGTGGCCGAATCATGGCCCGGATAAACATAAGTTTCCGGAGGCAGCACCAGCACTTTTTCCCGGATGGACTTTAAAAGTGCTGCCGTATTGCCGGTCTCCAGATCGGTTCTGCCGTAGGAACGGCGAAACAGAGTATCGCCTGCAAACAGCTGTCTTTCTTCCTTCAGATAATAGCAGACGCCTCCTGCCGTATGCCCCGGCGTGGCAATAACGGTAATATCAAAACCGGCAATCTGAATCACCTCTCCGTCTTTCACATAATGGTCCGCTTCCAGTTCCACTGCCTGTCCGCCCCATCCTCTGGAAAGGTTGGCATCCGCATCGAGAAGCAGCAGACGTTCCGCCTCTCCTGCGTACAGCGGCACATCAAACATCCTTTTCAGTTCCGGTGCTCCCATCATATGATCAAAATGTCCGTGTGTCAGTAAAACAGCCTTTAATACCAGATCCTTCTGGCGGATTTTCATGGCAATGATATCAGCCCGGTCCGCCGGATCCACCACAAATGCCTCTCTCGTATCGTCATTCCAGACCAGATAACAATTGGTCTGAACCATTCCCAGCTGCATGCTGCACATTCTGTAATCGCTCATAAAAATCTCCATTCCGCCGCCGGGACCGGCAGCACAGTTTATAAAAAAGATCTTTCTGCCCCATGGCCGGTCCGGCCAGGATCAGCCGTTGCTCCGCTTCACATCGTAAACGCTGTCCAGCTGGCGCAGTTTTTTCATAATAAAATTCAGTGAATCCACACTTTCCACCGTAATCCGGACAATCAGAGTGGCAATTCCCCGGTGACTCCTGTTGGTATGAAAATCCTCGATGTTATAATTATTCTCTGCCAGTATCTGTGATACGGCTGCAATAATACCCGGGCGGTCATAAGTGTAGATGGCCAGCTCAACTCCGTAGGAATTGCTCCTGTCACTGCTGTCAGCCTTATCGGCCCATTCCACCTCGATGCTGCGGGCTTTTTCCGTCTCTGAGAATGAGAGGAAATTCTTGCAGTCGGTACGGTGTACCTTGATCCCCCGGTTGCGGGTTACATAGCCGATGATCTCATCGCCGGGAAGAGGATTGCAGCAATGGGCACAGACACAGACCATGTCGCTCTTTTCCTCGCCGCTGTTCTTATTGCCCAGATAGCTCCTGATCACAAACTGACCGGAACGTACCCCGCGCACTTTTTCCTTTTCCTTATTCTGTCGGGCGTTCTTGTCAGCATCCTGTCTGAATTTCTCCAGCGCCTCTTCGTCGGTCAGCTGAGTTTTCTTCTCCAGGGAAAGCTCACGCATCTTGTTGATGACCTGACCTTCCTTCAGACCGCCGTGTCCCACAGCCGCCAGAACCGACTCCCAGTCATTAAAGCCATACTTGTGCATGACTTTTTCCTGAGCCGCCGGCGTATTGATATCCTGCAGGATTACATTTTTCGCCTTGCAGTATTTTTCCAGCATGGCACGGCCCTGATCGATATTCTCCGGACGGTTCTGTGCCTTGAACCACTGCCTGATCTTCGTTCTTGCCTGAGAACTTTTACACAGCTTCAGCCAGTCGCGGCTGGGCCCTGAACTGTTCATGGAAGTCTGAATCTGGATACGGTCACCATTCTGAATCTCGTAGCTGATGGGCTGCACCTTGCCGTTGACGATGGCTCCCACCATCTTGTTGCCTACAGCAGTATGGATACGGTAGGCAAAGTCAATGGTGGTTGATCCCTTGGGCATGCTGATCACCTTACCCTGAGGAGTAAAGCAGAATACACTGTCTGCAAACAGATCCAGCTCGCTCTTGACCTCGCTGACAAATTCGGAATTATTCTCGCTGTCCTTCTGCAGCTCCAGCAGCTCCCGCAGCCAGGTCATCTTGTCGATCTCCGCCTGACCGATGTTCTCACCGGCCTTGCCTTCCTTATATTTCCAGTGGGCAGCGATACCGTACTCGGCAATGCGGTGCATATCCTCAGTACGGATCTGCACCTCAAACAGCTTGCCGTCCTTACTTACAACCGTTGTGTGAAGAGACTGGTAATTGTTGGGCTTGGGCATGGCGATATAGTCCTTGAAACGGCCGGGAACAGGGGTGTACATCTCATGAACAACGCCCAATACCGCGTAGCAGTCCTTGATACTTTTTACAATAACACGGATTGCAAAAATATCATATACCTGATCCAGTCTCTTGTTCTGGGTCTTCATCTTCTTATAGATACTGAACAGATGTTTGACACGTCCGTAAACCTGTGCATCAATGCTGGCTTCCTTACGGACCTGGTTTTTTACATCGGAAACGATACCCTGAACAAAACGCTCCCGCTCCGGCGTACTTGCTTCGATGCTCTGCTTCAGCTTTGCGTAGGCATCCGGTTCCAGATAGCTGAGCGCAATATCATCCAGTTCAATCTTTACCTTTGAAATACCCAGGCGCTGAGCCAGAGGTGAATAGATGTCCATCGTCTCCCGTGACTTCTCCAGCTGCTTCTCCGGCTTCATGTACTGCAGTGTCCGCATATTGTGGAGACGATCGGCCAGCTTGATCAGAATAACCCGGATGTCCTTTGCCATGGCAAGAAACATCTTGCGAAGATTCTCCGCCTGCACTTCTTCCTTATTGGACAGGGTATAGTTGGGCAGATTGGTCAGCTTCGTTACGCCGTTCACCAGATCTGCAATTTCTGTACCAAATATCTTTTCAATATCTTCATAGCTGTACTTTGTATCCTCAACCACATCGTGGAGAAGGCCTGCTGCAATACTTTCCTTATCCAGTTCCAGTTCCGCCAGAATGATTGCCACATGCAGGGGATGAATAATATAGGGTTCTCCTGATTTGCGTCTGATCCCGCCATGAGCCTCATCCGCCAGCCGGTAAGCCTTCTCAACCAGAGAAATGTCATCGGATGGATGATACTGCCGGATTGTTTCAACAAGTTTCAGATACAATGCATCCGGACTTTCCGGATCCGGTTTTTCTGTCTTCAGTTTTTCGCGAATTTCCTCTTCTAATGTCATCTTCTCACCTCTATATCACAATACGATAAACAGCTGTTCATCTTGCCCTTTGTGCGCGTTTGCTTCCCATTATAATAACAGATACAAAAAAATGCAATTAATTTGTTATAAAATCCAAAACCTGCAGAGTGACAAACAGGGAGCCGCCGCATCTGCCCTTTGGCTGATGCGTCAGCTCCCCGCCATATCATACTGCAATCCAAAGATATCTGCCTGTGACAGATCCGTACTAGCGAACCAGGCTCAGGAAAATCTGATACTGTTCTTCGGGAATATCCTTTGTCATTGCCAGTGCTTCATCAATATCAAAATCTACATAATCACCGTTCTTGTAAGCTACGATACGTTTGCTCTTGCCTTCTGCCAGCAGAGAAACCGCTTTGGATCCCATGATGGATGCATAGACACGATCCTTGCAGGAAGGTGAACCGCCACGCTGCATGTGGCCCAGAATCGTTGCTCTTGTTTCGATACCGGTTGCCTGCTCAATACGCTTTGCCATACTGGTGGAATGACCGATACCTTCTGCATTGATGATAATGTGGTGTGTCTTGCCGCTTCTGTGCTTTTCAATCAGGCTGTCGATGATTGCCTGTTCATTGTAATCATAACGCTCGGGCAGCAGTACTGCTTCTGCACCGGAAGCGATTGCGGACCAGAGTGCGATATAGCCTGCACCGCGGCCCATAACTTCGATAATAGAACATCTTTCATGGGAAGATGAAGTATCACGAACCTTATCGATGGCTTCCATGGCAGTATTGACAGCAGTATCAAAACCGATTGTATATTCTGTACATGAAATATCCAGATCGATGGTTCCGGGGATACCAACTGTATTGATACCCAGGTTGGCCAGCTTCTGTGCTCCACGGAAGGAACCGTCACCGCCGATGACAACCAGACCTTCAATGCCGTGCTTATGACAGATCTCAGCAGCCTTCTTCTGTCCTTCTTCTGTCATAAATTCCATACAGCGGGCTGTATAAAGAATAGTACCGCCTCTGTGGATGATATCAGATACACTCATACTATCCATATCCACGATTTCTTCATTTAAAAGACCTGCATAACCTCTTTTGATTCCCTTAACCTTAATACCCAGTTTGCATGCAGTTCTTACCACGCCTCTGATGGCAGCGTTCATACCCGGTGCATCACCACCGCTTGTTAAAACTCCGATTGTCTGTACTTTTGACATAATAGTTCCTCCAGATAATTTTCCATATTTAAGTGCCCCGATTTCTTCACCCACGCCATTGAAATCACCGGCACCGGGAGTGAATCACTTCACCCTCTCCTCAAAAGTTAAATATTACTATTGTCTTCTTGTATTAAAATAAATACAAAATAATTAGACTCAGACAACAATATTCTAATCTATCCTCATTTATTTTTCAATAGGCATATCAATGACTTTCACGTTATCAGACATGAAAATATTGTTTAATTTTTTTATTGAATCTGCACAAATCGTCATTCTCCACTGAATCGGCAGGTCTTTTTTGGCTCTTTCTCTGGCAAGATAAATACTTACCACACTTTTCCCCGGGTATTCATCGATAATATCGTACAGTTTCTTTTCCTTCGCATACCAGGTCTCCCGGTTAGAGCAGCGTATCCATACTCGCCTGGGCAGCTCCTCCAGAGGAATCACTTTCTCGCAGATCAGCTTTGCCGCCGCATTTTCCGATGCGCTGACCCGGCCTTTGATAAACACACGTCCGTCCTCGGCAAGAACCGGTTCATTCTTCTCCAGATCCTGAGGAAATACAATAACTTCCAGAGTTCCGGCCAGATCCTCCAGCGTAATAAATGCCATACGTTTATTATTTTTTGTAATCTTGATGGTTTTCCCCGTAATAATGCCTCCCACCAAGGCAGAAGCGCCGTCCCGGACTCTGGAAAAGCCGGTTTCTTCATCCGCAGTAAAATCCGCAGACGTATTGGTGATCTGCTTCTGCCAGGTATCCTGCCAGGATTCCATGGGATGGCCCGATATATACAGACCCATGCTCTCCTTTTCCAGAGCCAGATACACATCGCGCTCATACTCGCCCACGTCGGGAAATTCCTCTTCCGCCATGGGCGCCCCCTCTTCCCCGGCAAACAGATCGAAAAGGGACATCTGACCTGTGATGCTGTTTTTCTGATCCCGGTTTTTCTGATCCATCAGCTGAGGATACAGCAGCATCTTCTGCTTTCTCGTCCCGGGCAGCGTATCCATGGCACCGCTTTTGATGAAATTTTCCAGCGTCCGCTTGTTGATCTCCCTGCTGTTCTGCCGGTCGATAAAATCCTTCAGGGAACGATAAGAACCGTTTTTCTCCCGTTCCCCGATCATGGTGACTACCACGCTGCGCCCGATGCTGCGGATGGCCGACAGGCCGAACCGGATACTGCCCTCCGATGCGGTAAATCCCCAGCCGCCTTCATTGATATCCGGCGGCAGAATCCGGATGCCCATCTGACGGCAGACGAGAATATATTCGCAGACCTTGCTGTTATTGTCGATAACCGATGTCAGCAGAGCCGCCATAAATTCCGTGGGATAATAATATTTCAGCCAGGCAGTCTGATAGGAAACCACCGCATAGGCCGCCGCATGGGACTTATTAAAAGCATACTTGGCAAAATCCATCATCTCATTGTAAATGGTTTCCGCCGTTTTTTCGGGAATTCCATTGGCGATACAGCCGCAGACCCCCTCTTCAGGATTACCGTATATAAAATTCCGCCGCTCCTTTTCCATGACAGATGTCTTTTTCTTCGACATGGCACGGCGCACCAGATCGCTCCGCCCCAGAGAGTATCCGCCCAGATCACGCACGATCTGCATAACCTGCTCCTGATAGACGATACATCCGTAGGTAGGCTCCAGAATGGGAACCAGCGCATCACAATCATAGGTAATATGTTCCGGATCATTCTTCCCCTTCAGATATTTGGGGATAAAATCCATGGGGCCGGGCCGGTACAGGGAAATCCCCGCTATGATATCCTCCAGATTCTGCGGCTTCAGCTCCTTCATGAAGCTTTTCATCCCCGCACTTTCCAGCTGGAACACGCCCTCCGTCCGGCCGGTGCCGATGGAGTCCAGAACCGCCCTGTCATTATAATCAATATCCTCCAGAGACACCTGTTTACCGTTTTTCCGGGCCAGATCCATGGCATTCTGAATCACCGTAAGTGTCCGAAGACCCAGAAAATCCATCTTCAGAAGCCCCAGTTCTTCCAGTGTGGTCATGATATACTGAGTAGTAACAGCACCGTCGCTTCCTCTTGAAAGGGGTACATATTCCACGATGGGTTTTTCACTGATGACCACACCTGCCGCATGCATGGAGGTGTGGCGGGGCAGCCCCTCCAGACGCTTCGACATGTCGATCAGGTATCTGATCTGTTCATCCGACTCATACTGTTTGCACAGCTCCGGATTCATGGTCAGCGCCTTGTCAATGGTGATATTCAGCTCCTGAGGAATCATCTTGGCAATGGTATCACACAGAGAATAGGGCAGGTCCAGCACACGGCCCACATCCCGGATAACGCCCCGGGCCGCCATGGTACCGAAGGTAACGATCTGGGCAACGCAGTCCTTACCGTATTTTTCCACTACATAATCGATGACCTCCTGACGCCGTTCGAAGCAGAAATCCACGTCAATATCAGGCATGGATACACGCTCCGGATTCAGGAAACGCTCAAACAGCAGCTGATAGCGGACAGGATCGATGTCCGTAATCTCCAGACAGTAGGAAACGATACTTCCGGCGGCGGAGCCCCGCCCCGGTCCCACCATGATTCCCCTGCTTTTGGCATAATGGATAAAATCCCACACAATGAGGAAATAATCCACATAGCCCATGGAATGGATCGTATCCAGCTCATACCGCAGCCGTTCCTTCAGCTCCTGCGGCTGATCGGGATACCGTTTCACAAAGCCCTCCTCACAGAGATGCTGCAGATACTCCCATGCCGTAAAGCCTTCCGGCACATCAAAATGCGGCAGCTTCTGCACGCCGAATTCGATTTCAACATTGCAGCGCTCAGCAATTTTGTGGGTATTCTCCAATGCTTCCGGCGCATAGGGAAACAGTTCTGCCATTTCGGCTTCTGTTTTCAGGAAATACTGTCCGCCTTCGTAACGCATGCGATCCTGATCGGATACCTTTTTCCCGGTCTGAATGCAGAGAAGGATATCATGCGCCGCCGCATCCTCCTCGAAAATGTAGTGAACATCGTTGGTGCAGACCAGATCGATGCCGGTCTCTTTATGAAGCCTGAGAAGCTGCTGATTAACCAGCTTCTGCTCTTCTATGCCATGATCCTGAAGCTCCAGAAAGAAATTCCCCTTTCCGAATATCTGCTCATAACGCAGTGCCGCTGCCTTAGCCTCATCATAATCGTGAATCGACAGATGGCGGGCCACTTCACCTGCCAGACAGGCACTCAGCGCAATGATGCCCTCATGGTATTTTTCCAGGGTCTCATAATCAACACGCGGTTTATAATAATATCCCTCCGTAAAGCCGGTAGATACGATTTTCATCAGATTATGGTAACCGGTATCATTTTCCGCCAGCAGAACAAGATGAAAATACCGGAAATCATCATTGCCTTTCTCCCTGTCAAACCGGGAACCGGGGCATACATAGATTTCGCAGCCGATAACCGGCTTAATCCCCGCATCCTTACACGCTCTGTAAAAATCGATCACACCGTACATGACACCGTGATCAGTGATTGCCAGACTGTCAAACCCCAGCTTTTTCGCCTGAACCGCAATTTCATTGATTTTGGAAGAACCGTCCAGCAGACTGAACTCCGTATGCACATGCAAATGCGTAAATGCCATTTTCCCACCTTCTTTCTCTTACTCCCCAACTGAAAAGAAAGAAGGGGAAATCCGCCCTTCTTCCTTAAATTCACCAGATCTGTTGTTGATAATCAGCTTTTGCACAGAAGCGCCGTGATCCCCTGAATGGCTTCCTGCTCATCCGTACCTTCTGCAGATACATCCAGCTGTGATCCGCGGGAAAAATCAAGGGTCATAACACCCATAATGCTTTTTGCGTTCACCGTCTTGCTGCCTGTCTGAACCAGAATCTGACTGTCAAATCTGCTTGCGACCTGCACAAACAATGCCACCGGACTCTGACCATTGTCCGGTACACGGCTGACTGTTATTGACTTCATAATCATAATACTATTCCTCCTTGTTTGCTCTTATTTCGTCCGCCATCTGTTTCAGCTTGTGAAACCGGTGATTCATGCCCGATTTCCCCACCGGCGGATTCATCATAGCACCCAATTCCCTGAGAGTAATATCCGTATACTGCAGCCGCATCATGGCCGTTTCATACAGCTCAGATGACAGGCTGGCAAGTCCCACCGTGTCCCGTATCAGCTCAATATCCTGAATCTGATCGAGGGCCGCCGCCACCGTTTTGCTGATATTGGCCGCCTCACAGTTGACTTTACGATTGATATTCCCTCGAATTTCTCTTTTTATTCGTATATTTTCATATTCCAGAAGTGATACGGTAGCCTGCATGACATTGAGCATGTCAGCTACCTGCCTTCCTTCCTTTATATAAACGATGTGATTATTTTTGCGCTGAACGATTCTCGGCCCCAGCTCGAAAAAACTCATGACAGAAGCCAGCTGTCCTGCTCTTTCAGGACCGCTGCACACAAATTCCAGATGATAATTCTTCTCCGGGGTACTCATGGTTCCGCAGCAGAGAAACATACCGGCAAGGAACGCCCTCCGGCAGCAGGCGCTCATAAGCAGCACCTCATTCACCGGCAGATCCTGTTCATACAGACTTCCTTCTTCGTTCTCCAGCTTCAGCGCCTGTAAAATGCGAAGCGCCTCATCCGTGTTCTGCACACGCAGCAGATACTTTTTCCGATTCCCCTGATGATGTGACCGGACAGCAATCTGCAGCCTGTACCCGAACGCTTCCTCTATCAGATACCTGAAACGCTCTGCAGCTAAGTACTGGTCTGTCTCCATCTCCAGACAGACTCCGCCCGCTCTATCGATACGGCCCGCATTCATCATTATGGCCGCCGATTCTGCCAGCAGACAATGCCTTGCACCGGCAGGTCTGCGGCAGATCTCCTTTTTTACTTCATTCGAAAATGACATGACATCCTAAAACTCGCCGATCAGTTCCACTTCCAGTTCCATCTCCACCTGGAACTTTTCCTTTACAACCGCTTTAATATGTCCGAATAAGGCATACAGATCAGCTGCCGTTGCATTGTCTCTGTTAATTACAAATCCACAGTGTTTTTCCGACACCTGCGCACCGCCCACACGATATCCCTTCAGCCCGCTGTCCTCGATCAGCTTGCCCGCGAAATATCCTTCGGGGCGCTTGAAGGTGGAGCCTGCACTGGGATATTCCAGCGGCTGCTTCTCTTTTCTCTTCTTATTGAGTTCCTCGATCTTCGAAAGCAGTTCTTCAGGAGAAGATTTCTCCAGCTTCAGTCTGCCTTCCAGAACGATCTTCCGGCTGTGCTTGAAAATGCTCCTGCGGTAACCCAGCCCCAGCTCCTCAGCCGGTGCCGTTACAATAGAACCATCCTCTTCCAGCCATGTTACCTCCGTAAGCACCTGCTTCATCTCTCCGCCGTAAGCGCCGGCATTCATCACCACAGCGCCTCCGAAGGAACCGGGAATCCCGGCAGCCCACGTAAAATCTCCGTAGCCGAGACGGGAAACAGCTCTGACCACACCGCCCAGAGACGCGCCAGCCCGCACTGTAACCACACCGGTCTCCTCATCCAGCTGATATCCCGCAAACGCAGTACCCAGATGGATCATCACGCCCCGGTACCCGCTGTCGCTGACCAGCAGATTGCTTCCGTTACCTATAATGTAATAAGGTACATCTTCTTTATGACATAAATCAATAATATCCCTGATCTGACTGATCTCAGAAGGTGATACAAAATAATCGCTTAAACCGCCAACCCGAAAAGTGGTGTGCCGAGCCATGGGCTCCCTGACGCATACCTGCTCCGCACCCGCAATCTGTTCCAGTTTTTCTGTAAAATCCTGATTGATGATCTCTTTCAAATTCAAATAATGCCCTCCGAATCTCCATTTGCCATTCTGGAAGTTACACGTTTATACAGCGTCTCTGCCGCATTGTAGCCCATCATCTTCTGTCTGTGGTTGATTGCCGCAGATTCGATAATAATGGCGACATTTCTGCCCGGACTTACCGGAATCTTGTACATGGGAATCTTTACGCCCAGAATCTCATCGTTTTCTTCCTTCATACCCATACGGTCAAATTCTGTATCCTTTTTCCAGCGCTCCAGTTTGATCTCCATATCGATACTCTGATTGTCTTTCACACTGCCAACACCGAAAAGCATCTTGGCATCTATAATGCCGATTCCGCGCAGCTCGATGAAGTAACGGGTAATCTCCGGTGCAGAACCGCTCAGCTCATCCTCGCTGAGCTTCTTGATCTCCACCACGTCATCACTTACAAGGCGATGCCCTCTCTTGATCAGTTCCAGTGCAATCTCACTTTTACCGATGCCGCTCTCGCCTTTGATCAGAACTCCCTCACCGTACACATCGACCAGTACTCCATGAATACTGATCATGGGAGCCAGGTGATAGCTCAGGAAACGGATAATCTCCGCTGTGATCTCCGAAGTCGCCTTATGTGATACAAGAAGAGGCACTCCGTACTTCACCGCAATATCCGCCATGGTCTTGGTAGGCATATACCCCCGGCAGAGAATCAGACAGGGAATCTTCTGACTGAACAGCTTTTCATAGCATTCGATCCGTTCCTCGAAAGTCATCATGGTCTGGAGATAATTCTCCTCAACATTGCCGATGATCTGCACCCGTTTATTCTCAAAATGTTCATAGTATCCGATCAGCTGAAGCGCGGGACGATTAATATCAGCATGTGTCAGAATAATATCATGTGTATTAATGGACTCTGTCATATTCTTAAGTTCCAGCTTCTCAATCAAGGTAGAAAGTCTTACACCATCCATCTTTTACCCTCCGTTCTGTGTCATAAATGGGGCTCAGCCTCCAAAATATACTTATTGATAAGGTTTTTACCAATTTCACGATTCTTTATCAAGTCATTAGGCATTTTAACACAAAACTCATTCACCGACAATAGTCCAATTGGATTTTACATAGAAATAATAATGAAAAGAGGCATACTTTCTGATCCTGATCAGGGAGTACGCCTCTTTTTGTGCCTGTCGGGGTACGTTTCGGTTGTTTCCGACAGTGTTTAAAGGATTATATAATTATACTTCGAACATTAATTCGCCGTATGTAGGTACGGGCCAGTATTTGGTGTCTACGATTTCTTCCAGTTCATCGACAGGGCTTCTCAGGGCTTCCATTGCAGGCATAATGGTGTTGCGGTAGTATTTTGCAGTTGCTGCAGTGTCTCCCTGCTTGTCAGCATCTTTCAGCAGTGCCTTTAATGATGTCAGTGCCTTGTTGGTTTCGGAGAGCAGGCTGCTGACCTCAATCAACAGTTCTTTCTGAGGTGTTACATCAGCTTCAGGGCATGCGCTGGTTACTTTGTTCAGAGAGTTTGCCAGCTCTGTGGTATATTCCATAACAGAAGGAATGTATTCCTTACCTGCCATATCGATCATGGTTTTTGCTTCGATGTTGATCAGGCTTGAGTATTCTTCCAGTTTGATTTCCTTACGTGCTTCCAGTTCAGCTTCTGTCATAACGCCGAATTTGGTGAACAGTTCGATCGTCTTGGGATCCGAGAAAGAAGCATCAATGGCATCAACAACTGATTTGCAGTTGGGCAGTCCTCTTCTTTCAGCTTCCTCTACCCATTCATCAGAATAGCCGTTGCCGTTGAAGACAATATCCTTGTTCTCTCTCATGACTTTTGTGATATATTCATCAACTGCTGCATCGAAGTCTTCTGCACCTTCCAGAGCTTCACATGCTTTGGTGAAAGATTCAGCCATCATGGTATTCAGTACAGTGTTGCTGTCACCGATGGATGCAGAGGAAGCAACCATTCTGAATTCGAAACGGTTACCTGTGAAAGCAAACGGTGAGGTTCTGTTTCTGTCGGTAGGATCCTTTTCGATAACAGGCAGTGTCTTAACACCGAGATCAATCTTGCCGGAGTGTGCACAGTGATCAGCTTTGCCTGTTTCAATGATCTGGTTTACAATATCACCCAGCTGATCGCCCATGTAAATGGAGATAATTGCAGGCGGTGCTTCGTTAGCACCCAGTCTGTGATCATTACCGGTATTGGATGCAACTGCTCTTAATAATAAGGAATGTTTTTTAACTGCTTCCATCAGGCAGGCAATTACCAGCAGGAACTGTTTGTTCTTGTAGGGTTCTTCACCGGGTTTAAACAGGTTTACACCGTTGTCGGTGGATAAGGACCAGTTGTTGTGTTTACCGGAACCGTTGACACCTGCATAGGGTTTTTCATGAAGCAGACACTGCAGACCATGTTTTGTAGCAGTCTTCTTCAGAACATCCATAACTACCATATTGGCATCCATGGCGATATTGGACTTTGCAAAAATCGGAGCAATTTCATGCTGTGCGGGAGCAACTTCGTTATGCTGCGTCTTGGCAGTGATACCCAGTCTCCACAGCTGTTCATTACAGTCATCCATGTAATTGCTGATGGTCTCTCTCAGAGAACCGAAGTAATGATCTTCCATCTCCTGTCCTTTGGGAGCGGGAGCACCGAACAGAGTACGTCCGGTATAGATCAGGTCAGGTCTCTTTAAATATTTATCTCTGTCAACGATAAAGTATTCCTGTTCAGGACCAACTGCTGCAATGATTTTCTTTGCTTCAGTGTTGCCGAACATTTTTACAAAACGTACACCTGCTTTGCTTACTGCTTCAATGGATTTCAGCAGGGGAGTCTTGGTATCCAGAGATTCACCGGTATATGACAGGAATACGGTAGGGATATAAAGGATACGGTCTCTTACATAAACAGGAGAAGTAATATCCCATGCGGTATAACCTCTTGCTGAACAGGTTGCTCTCAGACCGCCCGAAGGGAATGAAGATGCATCGGGCTCGCCCATTAACAGGTTCTTACCGCTGAAGCTGTTCTCAATCCTGCCTTTTTCGGGAACATCTGCAAAGGAATCATGCTTTTCAGCAGCACCCGAAACAATATACGGCTGGAAAATATGGGTATAATGTGTCGCACCTTTTTCAATAGCCCAGTCCTTCATGCTTTTAGCGACAACATCTGCCAGTGCAAGAGTGATCTCACCACCCTCATCCATTAATTTCATCATCTGTCTGTAGGTCTCTTCGGGGAGACGTTCTTTCATCACAGCTTCATTAAATACATCTGCGCCAAAAACTTCTGCTACATTAACACTCATAATTATTTCCTTTCTGTATCACTGACACCCAGGGTGCGTGTATTTATTAACAGCAGCGAAATATGACCGGAACCTGTTATAATAATATGAAATGTAATTACTCATCAGCAGGTATCATTATATAACAAAAAAGGGCGTTCTATCCTAAAATAGAACGCCCTTGTTCAAATCATATTCCGTATTCAGTTGACAACTTAATGTCTGTAGATACAATAACGCATTCCCAGAAAAATTGCAAGCACTTTTTCGCAAAACATCAAAACGATCATTTTGATACCGTTTATACATTTTTTTTCGTCAACATGCATAAATACATTGAAGGAATCGCCATCGCCTGCCGTACAGGAGCTGCCCACTGCAGAATAACCGGTTCTTCTTAAGCTTTGCCAACAGAACCGAATAATTCCATCTTGGTCTTAACCATAGCTTTGATTGCTTCAGTACCGGGAGCAAGCAGTTTACGGGGGTCAAAGCCCTTGCCCTGTAAATCCTTACCGGCTTCGATGTATTCACGGGTAGCTTCCTGGAATGCCAGCTGGCACTCTGTGTTAACGTTGATCTTGGCTACGCCCAGAGAAATTGCTCTCTTAATCTGATCTGCAGGGATACCTGTACCGCCGTGCAGTACCAGAGGCATATCACCAACTTCCTTGGAGATTGCTTCCAGAGTTTCAAAGCTTAATCCAGCCCAGTTTGCAGGATATTTGCCGTGAATGTTGCCGATGCCTGCTGCCAGCATATCTACGCCCAGATCTGCAACCATCTTGCATTCCTTGGGATCTGCGCATTCGCCCATACCTACAACGCCGTCTTCTTCACCGCCGATGGAACCAACTTCTGCTTCCAGAGACAGGCCAAGTACGTGGCATGCTGCAGCCAGTTCTTTTGTCTTTTCGATGTTCTCTTCAATGGGGTAGTGAGAACCATCAAACATGATTGATGAGAAACCGGCATTGATGCACTTCTTAGCACCTTCGTATGAACCGTGATCCAGATGGAGTGCTACAGGAACAGTGATACCCAGTTCTTCAACCATAGCAGATACCATAGCTGCAACTGTTGTAAAGCCGCACATGTACTTGCCTGCACCTTCGGAAACACCAAGGATAACAGGGGAGTTGCATTCCTGAGCGGTCTGCAGGATAGCCTTTGTCCATTCAAGATTGTTGATGTTGAACTGACCTACTGCATATTTGCCGGCTTTTGCTTTCTTTAACATTTCTGCTGCTGAAACTAACATTAAAATTTACCTCCAGATATTTTTCTGCCGGGAAGCAGAACCCTCGTCTGCTTCTCTGTTAATCTTACGGGAACATTATAACTTATTTATCCGCAAATGAAAAGGGTATTTTTAAATTTTGCAGTTTGCTTTCAGGTGCCGGGTTTTTGAGGGGGATGGTGAGGCGCCAAGGGTTGTCTCAAAAATCCGGCGCTGAGATGACAAACTGCAAAATTATGGGAGGAAGGCATAATGTGCTGAGCATTCTGTTTATGTTTTCTCCACACTGTTCAGCACTTATTCGTGTCTCTTCCACACTGTTCAGCACTTCATTTCCCGTGAGGGAAGGGGGAAATAGCCTGCGGCGGCGGAATGACTGCGGTATCCTTTTAAGGGGACCGTTGACAAACGCCGGCACTTGCGTTTTCAAGCGACAGCGCAGAAAAAGCTTAGTACCGCTGCGTTTGTCACAGAGCGAGAGCGCGTCCCCGTAAAGGATACCGCAGTCATTCCGCCTCACTATTCCCCCTCACATCAGGAAGTCCTGAACAGTCCCCTACACCCCTTTCATGGTGAGCTGGATCCGTTTCCGTTTTACATCGACGCTCATGACCATGACGTCTACGATGTCGCCTACTTTTACCACTTCAGAGGGGTGCTTGATATAGCGTTTTGTCATCTGGGAGATGTGGACCAGGCCGTCCTGATGGACACCGATGTCTACAAATGCTCCGAAGTCGATGACGTTGCGGACAGTTCCTTTCAGGACCATGCCTTCTTTCAGGTCTTCCAGTGACAGAACGTCGCTGCGCAGTACAGGGGCAGGCATGTCCTGTCTGGGGTCTCTGGCGGGTTTTTCCAGTTCTTTTAAAATATCCTGCAGGGTGGGGATACCGATTTCCAGCTGAGCTGCCAGCTTTTTAATGTCTCTGACTTTTCTGGATACACCTGCAAAGCCGGCGGGAGTGAGGTTTGCGGTGTCAATTCCCAGAATACCCGCCAGTTTTTCCACCGCTTTATAGCTTTCAGGATGAACAGCCGTTGCATCAAGAGGATTTTTACCTCCGTTGATGCGCAGGAAGCCAGCACACTGTTCATAAGCCTTCGGCCCCAGCTTCGGCACTTTCAGAAGCTGTCTGCGGTCTTCAAAGCGGCCGTTTTCTTCCCGGTAAGCTACAATATTTTTTGCTACAGCGGAAGAAATACCGGAAATATACTCCAGCAGGGAGGCGGATGCAGTGTTCAGATCAACACCCACACGGTTTACACAGTCTTCCACCACAGCCCCCAGGGATTCTCCCAGCTTTTTCTGGTTCATGTCGTGCTGGTACTGACCCACACCGATGGAACGGGGATCAATTTTAACCAGCTCTGCCAGAGGATCCTGCAAACGGCGGGCGATAGATACGGCACTTCGCTGTGCCACATCAAAATCAGGAAATTCCTTTGCCGCCAGCTTGCTGGCCGAATAAACAGAAGCACCGGCTTCATTGACGATGACATATTTGGCCGGGCAGCGGGTCTTTTTCAGGTAATCGGCGATAATCTGCTCTGACTCGCGGGATGCAGTTCCATTTCCCACGGATATCAGGGTAATGTGATACTTCTGAATCAGTTTTGTCAGTTCCCCTTCCGCTTCTTTCACCTTATTCTGCGGGGCGGTGGGGTAAATCACCTTCGTATCCAGTACCTTGCCGGTGGGATCGATTACCGCCAGCTTGCAGCCGGTACGGAAAGCCGGATCCCAGCCAAGAACCGTATGACCCGCAATGGGAGGCTGCATAAGCAGCTGCTCCAGATTACTGCCGAATACCTTCAAAGAAGAATCCTCCGCTTTCTCCGTCAGAGCATTGCGGATCTCCCGCTCCACAGAAGGAGCAATAAGACGCTTGTAACTATCTTCCAGCATTTCCAGAAGCACCGGTGTCGTATGAGGGTTATCCTTCAAAACCGTTTTATTCTTCAGATAGATCATGATCCGGCGAAGGGGCGCTTCAACCTTAACGGTCAGCACCTTCAGATTCTCCCCCCGGTTCAGCGCCAGAATCCGGTGTACAGCCGCTTTGCTGATCTGCTCCTGATACTCATAATACATCTTGAAAACACCATCGGGATCCGCAGCCGCATCCTTCAGAGAAGAGATCAAAAGGCCCTCCTCCATGGTCTGCTGGCGGATAAAACGGCGGTAATCCGCATTATCCGCAGCGATTTCCGCCAGAATATCCATGGCACCTGCCAGCGCCTGCTCCGGGCTTTCCACCTCTTTCTCCGGATTCACATAAGCCTTCGCCTCCTCAAGCGCAGGCTGCGCAAGACTCTCCGCCGCAATAGCCTCGGCAAGAGGCAGAAGGCCCTTTTCCCTTGCAATCATGGCGCGGGTACGGCGTTTGGGACGGTAAGGCCGGTAAATATCCTCCAGCTCCACCTGTGTCATCACACCCTCAATCTGCACTCTCAGCTCATCAGTCATCATACCCAGACCTTCAATCGTCGTAATCACAGAAGCCTTCTTCTCCTCCAGATTACGCAGATAGGTCAGACGCTCATCCAGATTACGCAGCACCTCATCATTCAGCCCGCCGGTCACTTCCTTACGATAACGGGCAATAAAGGGAATCGTATTACCCCCGTCAATCAGCTCCACAGTCGCATCCACCTGATGCAGACCGATCTTCAACTCATCCGCAATAACTTGATTAATATTCATATACAAATTCCTTTTTACTTAAAATTTCAAATGCTGGACTCCATTTTACATGGTTTCGGGGAAATAATCAACAGCCAAAAGTCTGAACAATAACTGCATCTTGCTTTTCTCCACCGTATCAGTTATGATACCATATACACTGATACTGTATTTTTTTGGAAAAGAGGTTTTTTCATGCCTGATAATGACATCACCTATATAAAACTGATTGAAGAGATTTCCCTGAATGCCTGGCCGTCGCATAAAATGGAGCTTTACGATGGCTGGCTGATTCGTTTTTCACATAATTATACCCACCGGACCAACAGTGTGACGCAGGTGGGTGCTTCCTCCATTCCTGTAGAGGAGAAAATTGCCTATTGTGAAAAGATCTACGAAAATTACCATACACCGGCTATTTTCAAAATCAGCCCTCTGATCGAGCCGTCTTTCGACGCACTTCTGGAAAAGAAGGGATATGAAATTCAGCACATCACGGAAAATATGGTAATGGATTTTGCTGATTTCCGGCCTTACGAGCCGGTTGGTGCAGAATATGAATATTATGGAAGGAACTCAGGTCTTCCATCCTTTATCGTCTATCCCGACGATGTGATCGTTCAGCTGCGGGATCGGATCACCGACGAATGGATTCACTCGCTGTTTCGGTTAAACGGCACCACCACCCCCACCCTGCGCCGGATCGTTCCGTCCATGTTCAAGGCCATTCCCAAGGAAACGATTGTGGCAAATATTGAAATCGACGGCCGCATGGTGGCATCGGGACTGGGAATCCTTGACCGGGGCCATGTGGGCATCTATGCCATTTACGTAGACGCAAGCTGCAGACGCAAACATTTCGCCCGCTCCATCTGCAGCGCCATCCTCACTGAAGCCCGCAAAAAAAACGCCGACCATGCCTATCTGCAGGTCGTACAGGGCAACACCTGGGCAAAGCACCTGTACGAATCACTGGGCTTTCGCTCCCTGTATACCTGCTGGTTCCGGGTGAAAGAACTCCATTCGTAAACATTCGAAATAAGAAACTGTTAAACCCGAAAAACACTACTTGCTTCTTCGTACGGTGTATCCGCCTGATAGATCTGCACAAAAAAGATATCTGTTCGCAGCCGGACAGATACCTTTTTGTATCACTCAGAAATCATATCCAGAAATCATCCCCTGCATTCTCTGCAGACGGTACACGCCATCCAGCTCCATCAGAAACAGTACAAATTCACCGTCTTCGGCCTGTTTCATAAACGGCATCATCCCATCCTTCTCCAGATCAGGCTCCATCGCAGTATATTCATCCATGGAAATCAGATCCACGCCTTCGTAACTGTAATATCCATCAATCGCCGGCAGGATCCATACATGATCCTCCAGAGGAATCAGCTCCTGATCCACTATCTTATAATCAGTAATTGTGAATAAACGGGTATCTGACGGTTTCGTCAGCGGCTGAATCATTGCATCGACCATCTTCTTCACAATGGCTTCGAGAGCTTCCCCCTGTTCCGGCCGATAAAAAATCACATCCGGACAAACTGCAGGTGAATAATTATCATCTTCGGTCATACGCACTCTCTGCAGCTGACTCCCGTCATAAGCCTCAAACAGTTCCGTCCAGCTTTCATCCATCTCCTCTTCCACCCACTTTATAATATTATAACCGTCCAGAGAAGAAAGGAATGCTGTGCCTTCTGCAGAAAAACGTCCCTCCCGGCCTTCCGTATCCGTTGATTTTTCTGTTTCAGGCAACGTTTCTGATTCCGCAGTTTCCATTTGCTTCCCCTGCTGCCCGCAGCCGGCAAACAAAAGCAGGCCACAGAGCAAGACAGCAGAAGCACATCGAATATTCATGAATTTTTTCATTGAAAAACACCTCCTTACACCTCCATTGTACCTGATTTCAATTACAGAAACGATACGTTGCCATTAAGCTAATGTTAAGATCCCATAAGTTAATATTAAGATTCCATCCGATCTGATGGGGAAAAACATTCCTTATATCAGCTTAATCCGCACGCCACCCATATGCAGCTGCCGTTTCATCCGGCGGATATGGAAAAAACATGCTGGTCATGGAGCCTCACATCCCCCATATCCGCCCGAAAACAAGCTGCACCTACTCCACGCTTTTCAGCGATTCCACCATGTCGATCTGCTTCAGTTTTCCATACATAACCCCGTTGACAAATACCGCAAATGCAATAGTGAACAGGATGCTGTACAGATAACTCGGCATACTGATATCACGTCCGAACATGATCATATCCACTTCCAGCGTCAGGATCACATAACGGTGAAGCCAGGTTCCCATGAACAGCCCGGCCAGGATTCCGAATATGGTCAGAAATACATTTTCCCGGTAGACATACATGGCTACTTCCATATCGTAGAAGCCCAGTACCTTGAGGGAGGCAAGCTCTCTGCGCCGCTCGGAGATATTGATGTTGTTCAGATTGAACAGTACTACAAATACCAGGAGTCCGGCCGATATGATCAGCACCCACACCACCAGATTCAGCGCATTCATCATGTCATCCACTGCTGCCTGCAGTTCAGCCACCAGAGATACAGAGGTTATCGAATCTTTCTCCAGCAAATACCGGGCCAGTTCATTTTCTCTCTCTCTTCCGGTGCCTTCTTTAAATTTCAGTAACAGTTCATTGTACTCCGGCTCTTCACCGTAAAGGTCCTCATAAAGGGCTGGCGTCAGATAAATATAGTTGTGCAGATAGTTTTCGGCGATTGCCGTTACTTTTACCTCACGACGTGTGGCATCATCCAGCTTCAGGGTGATGGAATCACCCGGCTGCACATCCAGCGTGCGGGCCAGTTTTTCTGTCAGGATTACACCATCATCTGTGAGCTCGTACTTTTCGCCGGTGGTCCGGTCATGAAGATTGAGGTAATCCTTCATGATCTCCTTATCTTCCGCCGTGAAGAAATATACCGTTTTTTCTGCTTCTTCCGTATATACATCCAGCGAAATCCGGCGGGCCGGCATGCCGCTTTCGATATCCGGCTGTTTCTCTGTGATTTCCCGGATCAGTTCCTGTTTCTCCTCCATGGAAGCGCCTTCATCAATATTGCAGGAAGCCGAATAGGTCCAGATGTTTTTGTACTGGTTGTTGACAATTTCAGCAATAGAATCGTGCAGACCGAAGCTTACCAGCAGCAGCGACATGCAGCCGCCGATTCCGAACACGGTCATAAACAGCCGTTTTTTATACCTCAGCAGGTTGCGGATGGTGGATTTCATGCTGAAATTCAGCCGTTTCCATATAAATGGTACCCGCTCCAGAAATACCCGTCTGCCCTGCTTCGGTGCCGGCGGACGCATCAGTGAAGCCGGCGTGGAAAGCAGCTCCTTATAGCAGGCTGCAAATGCCGCTCCCACCGTACACAGCAGCGCCAGCGCAATGGAGAATATGCATACGCCCGGATGAATCGACATCAGCAGATAACCTGTATTGCTGTAAAGCATATTGTAGGCTGTCATGATTACATATGGAAGCAGCTTCGACCCCAGAAGGACTCCGAGAAGGCCGCCCGCCATGGTGGCACTGAACGCATACAGTATGTATTTGCCTGCTATGGATAATTTCCCGTATCCCAGTGCTTTCATGGTGCCGATGAAAGTCCGTTCTTCCTCTATCATACGGGTCATGGTAGTCAGACTGACCAGCGCAGCCACCAGAAAGAAAATGGCGGGGAATACCTTGCCGATGGCGCCGATCCGTTCTGCATCCATGCCGTACTCCACACTGGTCTGAACCGTATCCCGGTCCAGTACGTACCATTTGGCTTCCTGCAGATCCGCCAGTTCCTTTTCCCCATCAGCAATTTCCGCCCGGGCATCTTTCAGTTCAGGCTCAGCCTCGGTCAGAGCATCCTCATATTCTTTCCAGCCGTCGTCCAGCTCCTTTCGGGCATCCGAAAGCTCCAGACGGGCATCTTCCAGCTTTTTCCAGCTGTCATCCAGTGTCTGTTTCGCTTCTGACAGTTCTTTTTCGGCATCATTCAGCTGCTTTTTCGAATCAGCCAGTTCCTTTTCTCCGTCATCCAGCTCTTTTCTCGCTTCATTCAGCTGCTTTTCAGAATCAGCCAGCTGTTTTTTTCCCTCAGTATAAGCTTTTTCGCCGTCTTCCAGCTTCTTTTTGGCCGCTGCCAGCTGCTTAACAGAGCTGTCTGCTTCTGCCTGACCGCTTTCCAACTGTGTTCTGCCGGCATTCAGTTCCGATTCCTTCTCCTTCAGCGTTTTCTGTCCGTCATCCAACTCTTCCTGAGCGGAGGATATGGATGCATATCCTGAATCAATCTGGCTCTGCGCTTTTGTCAGCTCCTTCTTCGAAGCCTCCAGTTCTTTTTTCTGTACCTGTAGTTCTTCCTTTCCCTCGGCCAGCTGTTTTCTCCCGGCTTTCAGTTCTGCGGCGGTCTGATCCAGTGTTTCTTTAGAAGAAGCAAGCTGTGCAGCCGAAGCATCGTACTGAGCCTGATTCTGGTCCAGCGCCTTCTTCTGCGCCTTAAGTGCTTCACTGCCTTCATTGTACTGACTGATCAGCTGCTGATACTCGGCACTGTCTTCACCGTAAGCTGCTTTCATCTGTTCTGCCTGCGCCTGAAGTGCATCCAGCTGTGTCTGCGCCGCCTGAATCTGCTGACGTCCCGATTCCAGCTGAGCGGCAGCCTCTTTCAACTGCTCTTCCCCGGCTTCATATTCCTTCAGACCGGCATCATACGCCGACTGCCCGGATTCCAGCTCCTTTTCCTTTGCAGCAAGTTCCTGTTCTGCTTCCGCAATCTGCGCTTCTCCTTCCTCACAGGACTTCAGGCCCTGGGAAACCTGCTCTGCTTTCGCATCCAGTTCTTTTTTCTGTGCATTCAGTTCTTTCTGACCGGAGGAAAGCTCCTCCTTTGCATCGGCAAGCTGCTTTTCTCCGTCCTCCAGTTCCTTCTGACCGGCCAGAAGCTTTTTCTGTGCATCGGACAAAGCTAAGACACCGGCATTGTATTCTTTCCAGCCGTCATCCAGCTCTTTCCGGGAATCAGCCAGCTTCTGTTTTCCTTTTTTATACTCTGCCAGACCATCTTCATACTGCTGTTTTCCGTCTTCCCAGGATTTCAAGCCGTCGTTATATTTTTCCAGGCCGTCTTCGTACTCCACCAGACCATCCTCATAGGATTTTTTACCATCCTCATACTCTGTCAGACCGTCTTCGTACTCCTTAAGGCCGTCTTCATACTCCTTTTCTCCATCGGTCAGCTCCGTCTTTGCATCGGCAAGCTCTTTCTCCGCATCTTCCACTTCTTTTTTCGCATCGGCAAGCTTATCATATGCCTTATCATAGACTTCGGCCTTACGGATATCGCACCTTTCTCCCGCAATTTCTTCCAGACGATCCGTCACCAGCTTCACCGCATCATCGTATTCGTCGTCAAAAGTATTCAGATCCCTGACGCCTTCAACCTGCGTATAGATCACTGTATAGCAGTCCATGTCAAATGCCTCATCCGTCACGACCATAAAGGCATCCACGGAGCCGTCTCCGATAGAAGCCGAACCGCGGCTCCAGGAAAGATACCAGGACCAGGTTCCGCTGCCGACAATCGTAAAGGTATCTGTCTTCAGATCCTCCGGTGCTTTACCCGACTCGTCTGTCAGTGTCACCCGGTCTCCCACCTTATACCCCTGATTGTTCATAAATCCCGCATCCATAAAGCATTCGTCCGCTGCTTCAGGCATACGCCCATCTTCTACGGTCATGCGGTTCATATCATCGCAGGCCGACACCACGCTCATAACCGGCTGATCATCTGTACAGACGGCAAACAGCTCCGTGGAGTATCCGCCTTCCGCCCGTTCAATCCCTTCCGTATCGGCAACCGCCTGCAGATCGCTTTCGGTAAGACCCAGAGTGCCCATCACGCGCACATCCATAAAATCGGTCTCGTCGTAATATCTGTCCACCGATGCGGTCATGTCAGGCTCCGCAGAACGTACTCCCGCATAAAATGCCGTTCCCAGCGCTACAATAAATAAAAGCGAAAGATACCGCCCCCTGCTTTTTTCGATCTCCCGGAATAAATCCGTCCATTGTGCCTTTTTCATGCTGCTCTCTCCTCACACTGTCCCGTTCCGGCCTACCATTCGATATTCTCCACGGGCATGGGATTTCCATTGTAAAATTCCCGGCCCACCTGTCCGTTTTTGATCTCAATTACATGATCTGCCATGGGCGTAATCGCCGTATTATGAGTAATAACAATCACTGTCATATTTTTCTCGCGGCATGTATCCTGCAGAAGCTTCAGAATCTGTTTGCCGGTCTGATAATCCAGCTCACCGTTGGGTTCATCGCAGAGAAGCAGCTTGGGATTCATCGCCAGCGCCCGGGCAATGGAAACACGCTGCTGCTCGCCGCCGGACAGCTGATTTGGAAAGCACTTGTATTTATCACGCAGTCCCACAATGTCCAGCACTGAGTTCACGCTGCGCTGCATCATGCGGCGGGGTGCCTCAATAACCTGCATGGCAAAGGCGATATTCTCATAAACCGTCTTGTCCGGCAGCAGGCGGTAATCCTGAAAGATTACCCCCAGACTGCGCCTGAGATATGGTACATCCCGGTTGGCCATGCGGATAACATCCCTGCCATTTACCGTCAGGATGCCGGAGGTTGGCAGTACCTCACGAAACAGCATCTTGATAAAAGTGGACTTGCCGGCTCCACTAGGGCCTACCAAAAAAACAAACTCGCCCTTGCGAATATCCACATTGACATTATTCAGAGCAACAGCACCATTTTCGTAGACCTTCATAATATCCTTCATATGTATCATACAAGTAAAACCTCATTTCCCTATACAATCCTACTCATTATACACCAAAAACGAGATAATTAAAACTATTTCTCAATTTGTGGACTCTCTCAATTTGTGGACTCTGTTCAGACATTATAAAGGGACAGGTAGCGGCAGTACCCACGAAAACACGCTCTCGCTCTTAGCACAGCCTCGCGCTTCTAAGCTCCTGCTTCGCTTACGCTCGCACTCGCTAAGAAGCGAGGCTGCACTCAAGGTTTTCTTTGGGCACATGCCACACCTGTCCCTCTTTTTGTCTGAACAGATACAACAGAATAATAAAACGAAATACTTTATTTGTTACTATAGTGCCATATACGGCTTCACGAATATTACGCCTAAGTAACAATCACACACTACGAAAAACTGAAAATTACTCAATCTATGCGTTCATGCTCATTATTCACATATCCTGATGGCAAGTCCGCATCAATGGCATAATTCACCAAATGGTCATCGCAGTTATCAAGCGTTTGGCAATGATTTACACAATGGCGTCTTGACCTGCCCAATACAGCTTCCTCCTGAATTTCCCTCTGCCGCCTTGCACAATACGGATTGTCGCAGACGGAATACTTGCCAATAGGCAGATTGTCAAAGCACTCAATCATGCCATCTACAATCGCCCTGCGCATCCCCCTGCGCCAGCTTGGAGAACCCAATGGTATATCCAGCGGTTTTGA
>JALFLM010000021.1 GCA_022774705.1 Lachnospiraceae bacterium
TTATCCATGTCAATACGGATATTTTTCCCTCGTTTCAACAGCATGTGCTGACTGCGTCATTAATCATTTTCATACTGTATGTTCCCTTATTTTTTGCATATTTTTACCGAAAAACACTTGAAAAAAATGAATTATTTCTAATTCCTTTTTCACAGGTTTATATTATACTATAATAGAAGTTTCTTTTCCACCACACCAACAAATCTCCAGGAAGTGAAATATGCAGAACGAATCCAGCCAGATCAATGAAATCACAATTGAGGAATTTACCATACTGATCGAACGAAAGCCTATAAAAAACATGTATCTGCGGATTTTTCCGGACGACGGAAGTATTCGTATTTCCGCACCTCTGGACATGCCGGAGGAAACAGTTGCCGCCTTTGCGCAGAGCCGGATCACCTGGATCCGCAATAAGAAAAAGAAGATGCCAGGAACTTCGCTGAAACAGAAAGTTACTGCCAGACGCTATCTGACGGGGGAAACCCATTACCTGTGGGGGCATCCTCTTTTTCTTGATGTCATCACTACCAACGCAAAGCCAAATGTGGAAATATACGCCAACTGCATCCAGCTTTACGTCCATCCGGAAAGCACACTGGAACAGAGGAAAAAACTGATTACCGAATGGTACCGTCTGCAGCTGAAAGACATGATTCCTCAGATTTTCTCACACTGGGAGCCGATCATGGGAGTCCATGCCAGAGAAGTCCACGTCAAAGCCATGAAAACCCGATGGGGTACCTGCAATACGGACGAACAGCGCATCTGGCTGAACCTTTATCTGGCACAGAAGCCGCTGAAATGTGTGGAGTACGTTATCGTCCACGAACTGTGCCATCTCATCGTCCCCAACCACAGCAAACGTTTCTATTATTATATGGATCTTTTCCTGCCCGACTGGAAAAAACGAAAGGAACTTCTGAACCAGTCCCCGTAAAAGCCATGAAAACTGCCGGAACCGTGATAACTGCCATTCTGCGCAAAATTCTGCCTGCAGGATAACCACACAGCATGGCAGTTATGCTTCTGTCTTTTTTTCTGATTCTGTTTCTGTTTCTGTCTCTGATCCGTTCAGTTCTTCTTCGATTCCTTTTTCCACATAAATGATATATTCTTCATAAGTTATGAACCGTCCGCCCATGCTTTCCAGATGATCGGTGTGAAACTGACAGTCAATCATATAGAAGCCCAGCCGCTGCAGATACTGTGCCAGACAGACCAGAGCCAGTTTTCTGCAGTTTTCAATCACGCCGTCAAAGTCATGATTCAGAGTCACCCGAAGAGACGTTTTTCTCATAAACTTTTTCAATGATTTTGAAATCCGGATCTCCTCCGGAAATATCACGAAACGCTCACGGGGACACCACCAGAGAATCTCCTCATCATCATTAAACCAGGGAAAAATCCCGTTTGAATAGGCCAGAAGCAGCCGCTCCGGCCTCAGATCACCACCTGCAGCCAGAAGACCATCTTCTTCGGCACCGGCAGGCGGCGGAAAGCATATATCCTCATCCAGTAAATAAACAGCCATGTGCATCCCTCGATTCATCGGTATCCATCAGGTTTCATCAACAGTATATCACAGGCGCATAACCGGTGCAATCAGATTCAGGCAGAAGGTTTCCCTGTCCCTCCGGGAGTTTCCGGCAGAAATCACCTTTTTTCTGTACTTTTCCGCTGCAATATGGTATTATTTGTCTTACTGCACTGTAAATATGCTGCTGTTCAGAGCCAGGCAGTATTTTCGAAGCCGGATCTGAACAGCCCCCGCAAATTATCAGAGTCCCCCTTCCCCCTGCCTCTGAATCTCTGCAGAATAAGTACAACAGAAAGGTATAAATATGCTGGAAACAATCAAAATGATAAACACAGCCGTAAACGACTTCATCTGGGGTGTTCCGGCCATGATCTGCATCATCGGTGTGGGACTTTACCTGAGCTGCCGCACACATTTTATTCAGATACGCAAGTTTCCCTACGCCATCAAAGTAACTATCGGACGGATTTTCCGTAAAAAAGAAGCTTCCGACGGAGCCATGACACCATTTCAGGCGGTCTGTACAGCGCTGGCTTCCACAGTGGGAACCGGTAATATCGCCGGTGTGGCCGGAGCTATCGCTCTGGGAGGTCCCGGCTCCATCTTCTGGATGTGGATTTCCGCTTTGCTGGGCATGTGCACCAAATTTTCCGAAGTAACACTGGCCGTTCATTTCCGCCAACGCAATGAAGAAGGCGATCTGGTGGGCGGTCCCATGTATTACATCAAAAACGGACTGGCAAAACACTGGCACTGGCTGGCTTACCTGTTTGCCGCTTTCGGTGTACTGACTGTATTCGGCACCGGCAATGCGACACAGGTTAATACGATCACCACTGCCATTGATTCCGCTCTTTTGAATTACGGCGTCATTTCCGACTCCTCCGTGAGCACACTGAACCTGATTCTGGGTATCATACTTGCCATTCTGGTGGGACTGGTTCTGCTGGGAGGTATCAAACGGATCGGCAAAGTTACCGAAAAACTGGTTCCTTTCATGTCTCTGTTTTACATCCTTCTTTCCCTGGGGGTGATTCTGCTGAATATCGACCGTGTTCCCGGTGTGTTTGCCTCCATTATAGACGGTGCCTTCCACCCCGGAGCTGTAACCGGCGGTATTGTGGGAAGCCTTTTCATGAGCATGAAAAAAGGTGTTGCCAGAGGCATTTTTTCCAATGAAGCAGGTCTCGGTACCGGCTCCATCGCCCATGCATGCGCCGATACGCAGAAGCCGGTCAAACAGGGCTTTTTCGGAATTTTTGAAGTATTTACCGACACCATCGTAATCTGTACCATGACAGCACTGGTTATCCTGTGCAGCGGCATTCCGGTTGGTTACGGCAGCGCTGCCGGAGCCGAGCTGACAATTGCAGGCTTCACCGCCACCTACGGCAACTGGGTTTCCATCTTCACGGCTGTCGCTCTCTGCTGTTTTGCCTTCTCCACCATCATCGGCTGGGGACTGTACGGTGCCCGCTGTATTGAATTTCTGCTGTCATCAAGGGTCATCAGACCGTTTATGGTCGTATATTCTCTGGTAGCCATCCTGGGAGCTACAGTGGATCTGGGATTTCTGTGGAGTATCGCAGAGACCTTCAACGGCCTCATGTCCATCCCCAACCTGATTGCCCTGTTCCTCTTATCGGGAACTGTGGTAAAACTGGTAAAAGAATACTTTGCTGAAAACAGATAAAAAAGCATGAAAAAGCGGTACGAATCTGCAGGATCCGTATCGCTTCTATTTCTGTATATTTTTTGTATATCATATTCTGTTTATTATATTCTGTTTTTACTCCATCCTGCTCTTCCTCCGTGCAGGTCTACCACCTCGCATACGGTAAGTACCTGATCCTGTACGGTAAAACGCACATCATATCCTGCGAATTCCACGCCGTAACGACGATCCGGAATATCCTGATAGGAAGGTCTGGGATCCTGTTTGAGAACCTCAATGACAGCCTTTCTTTTTTCTTCCGGTATCATGGCCAGCAGTTCTTCAGGAAATACCACTTTCAGCGCGTAATCCAGAACTTCTCCGGCAAACCCCGCTGATGCATCCGGGTGGCTGTCCGTGTAGGGAAGATACGGTTTGACGTCGTAAATGCCGGTACCATCCATCAGATCAGCTCCGGCTACGTACAGCACCGGCCCCAGCTTCGGATCATATTCCAGCTTTTCCAGACGCACAGAGGACAGGCCGATATCGTTGGGACGAAACGGCGAACGGGTTGCGAAAACACCCATGCGCTTATTGCCGCCCAGACGGGGCGGTTTTACGGTAGCAGACCAGGAATGGCGCTTTGTACCCGAAAACTGCCAGAGCAGCCAGATATGGGAAAATCCCTCCAGACCCCGAAAAGCGTCGGGATTGCGGTATTCCGGTTCAAATACGATCCTGCCTTTCAGTTCCTCTACCAGCCCGCTCTGACGGGGTATCCCGAACTTTGCCGGGAAATCCGTATAAATATGTGCGATAATTTCCATAACCGTCCTCTTCCTTATTCGTTATCGCCTTCCATCTGATCCAGTTCCGATTCCATCACCTGATCCAGATCTGCCATCATGCCAAGCAGCTCTACAAACTTTTCCTTTCCGAAACGCTCGATTACGCGGGAATAAAACTCTTTCAGAATCGCCTGCTGATCCTTTGCTGCTTTCTTGCCGCTCTCTGTAAGGATAATATAAGTCCCTTCTTCACCTTTTCCATCATGTGTCCAGGTCACCATTCCCCTTTCACTCATATCCCTGACGATTTCAGATACCTTATACATGGGAATCTTAAAATGTGATGCAAGATCCTTCAGATAGATCCTGCTGCCTCCATCAGTCTGAGTGTCACTTCCGTATTCCTTCTCAATCAATCTCTCGATTATTTCAATAGTAACATAATTTCCGGTAGACATTCTGCTGAAAATCTTCCTTGTATTCATAGCACCAGTAAAATATCTTCGAAATGTCATCTCATCTGATAAAAGTCCAAGATCCGCATCTTTATTCAGATTCTCACCACTAATAAATACTCCTTTAGCCATATGCATTACCTCCTGAATCAAAATTTATCTATATAAAATTTACAGATACCTTTTTCCATCTGCCGCTCCGGATTCAATCGTTCCGTCCCGTCCTCCAGCTGGTTCTCAACCAATATACCAGTTTCCGGTGAAATGTCTGTCAATTTCAGGTCAAGTTTGCCCCAGTTCTGCATAAATTCCTATCAGATTCGATCCGTATCCGGTGAAATTAAATGAAGATATTCAGGATACCGATAAACGCTCCGATGACCGCTCCCAGATTGACGATCATCCCCAGTTCATTTTTCATGACGGAAAGAACCAGATCCTCCAGCGCCTTATTGCTCATGCCTGCGATCCGTTCTTCGATAGTCTCCCTGATCCTGAACTGCTTTACCACAGCATCTGCATGTTCTTCCACAAAACCGCTGTACATCTCCTGAAGCTTCTCCATAAGATCAGACCTGCTGTTCTCCATATCCCCCAGAAGCTCTGCAGGCTGCTTCTGCTCCAGAGCACTGATCTCCGAACGAACATACTCTGCAATCTTTTCCCTGCCCTCTGTTTCCACGTATCTGACAACCTGTTCGCCTATGGGAGACGCAATTGCCTGTATCGTATCGGGCGTCAGAAACATGGCCAGCAGCGGATTGCTCATCTTTTCACTGATAAAAGAAGTTCCCTTATCGGTAATCACCTGCCCCATATCCATACTGATTATGCCTTCTGTAATCTTATCCGTAAGAACATTGCCGAGCACTTCTTTTTTCTCCTCATATACCTCGGGACCGGCCATTTCACAGAGCAGTTCCTGCAGGGAACGGTCACTGTTTATGAACTTCTCCATCTGGCCGTAAAGTCCTTCCGTAACTACCCGGCATGTCTCATCTGCCAGCAGAATATTTTTTACCTCCTGCCCGCCGAACAGTTCATCCTCAACGGCTCTGCCCACAGCCTTCGCCAGCTCCTTCTTTCTTCTGGGGATGACTCCCGGCGTAAGCAAAAGGGTGTGCCCTCCCACAGAAACCGGATTTCTGGGATGAAACAGCATCTTCACTGCAATATAATTAGTAAAATATCCTATAACTGCTCCAATGACGGGGCCTGAAAGTACTGAAATAATCGACATCTCTTCAACTCCTTGTCTGTACTGTTCCTGACTGTATCTGCTTTCTGCGTAAATCTGCCCGGCCCGGAGCAATGCACCATTGTGCTCTGCTCTATCAGCCAACCAACTAATCGAGTGCTAAGCGACAGGTTAAAAAGAATCTGCGGCAACCGCCGCAGAGATATCGTCAGGTTTATTATTAAAGTTATTAAGAATTTTATTTTACCACTTTATGGCAGTTTGTCAAGAGGTTTATTTCAGCGGATTTCACTTTTTATCAGTTCTTTAGCATGCCGGATTCAGATTTTCATGTTATTTTTCCTTTTTCCTGTAATTCCCTGTTTTGCTCCTTCCTCATGTGATATAATTCCAATACCATATCCTGCAGGAGGTACTGAAATGGATACCATAACCAATATACTGATCATCGAAGATGATAAAACCCTTTCCTGTGAAATTCAGGAATTTCTTCAGCGGTGGGGATATCATGCAGACCGCGCCCGCCATTTTGACCAGATTCTTTCCGATTTTTCTGCCAGCCGTCCCCGGTTGGTGCTGATGGATATCAATCTTCCTTATTATGACGGATTTTACTGGTGCAGCCGAATCCGTGAGATTTCCGATGTTCCCATCATATTTATCAGCAGCCGGAGCGATGACAGGGATAAGATCATGGGGATTGCTCAGGGAGGCGACGATTATGTGGAGAAACCGTTTCATCTGGAGCTGCTGCGGGCCAAAATCGAAGCAATTCTGCGCCGCACTTACCAGTACCGGGTCAGAGACAGGCTTTATCTGAGTCCGGAGCTTTGTTTCGAGCCGGATTCTGCTGCACTCCTCCTGCATGGCAGGGAACTGGAGCTTACCCGCTCCGAGAAAAAAATCTTTTCCCGTCTAATGGATTCACGGCCCGAAGTCGTATCACGGGAGGATCTGATGATGGAATTATGGAGCACCGATGAGTATGTTTCCGACGGAACACTGACAACGCTGATCAGCCGGCTCCGCAGCAAACTGAAATCCTCCTGCGGACAGGAGGTCATACATACAAAGAAAGGACTGGGCTATTTTATTGAATAGATCTGAAAAACCAAATCCGGAAAATTCAGGACGGCGCTGGCTTCTGCTATGTCTGCTGATGCTGGTATTTTTTAATCTGTATTTTGTCTTTCTCCTCAGGGACACAAATTTTGTCTATCTGCTTTACTTTGATTTTCTGCTTCTTCTCTGCATCCTGCTCTTCACTGCTTCCGACTGCAGAAAAAAGCGCAGGCATCAGACCCTGAAGCAGGAACTTCTGCAATCGAAAAAACTGATCTGCCGTGAAACAGATCTGCTGCCATCTGAAGATCTGGAAATTGCCGGGCACGATGTACAGATTCTGGAAAATCAGCTGCAGGAGCAGTTTGAACAGAACTGTGATCTGCAGGATTATATTGCCAGATGGTGTCATGAAGTAAAAATCCCTCTGGCGGCGGCCATGCTTATCGATGAAAAAATCAAAGATCCGCAGCTTCGCAGTTCCATGGAGGAGCAGCTGGAGCGCATCAACCAGCAGGTTAATTCCGCCCTGCTGGGCTGCAGGCTCCAAAGCAGTCTTCTTGATATTCAGCTCCGACCGGTGAACCTGTCGGATGCGGTACGGACTTCCATGCAGAACAACCGTTTTTTCCTGATTCAGAAGCATTTTCAACCGGATATTCAGGTGGAACCGCTCACCGTCTATTCCGACAGGGAATGGCTGGTCTATGTGCTGGACCAGCTCCTTGCCAATTCCGTCAAATACGCAGGTGATGCTGAAAATCCGGTTCTCAAAATCCGCAGCGAACAGCGGTCTAACTGTATTCTCCTGACTGTGGAAGACAACGGAGAGGGAATCCCGGACAGCGATCTTCGCAGAATTTTTGAAAAGGGCTTTACCGGGAGCAACCGCCACAACGGACAGCACAAATCCACCGGCATGGGACTTTACATGGTATCACTTATCATGGAAAAGCTAAGCCATGAGATTCTTGCAGAAAGCGAATACGGCAGTTTTACCCGTTTTACAATCATATTCCGGGACAACCGGGATTTTTTCCATCCTGTTTTACAGAAACCGTAAACCTTACAGATAATGTAAGATTGAGCCTCTCTTTGTAACGCAGATGTAAGGATTTTTCCGCGCCGGTTTTCTATACTGTATCTGGAAGACATTCATTCCCCGCAGCCATGCCGGAGAGCGGAAATCTTCTGATGTCTTCTTCATTCATATAATCGGGAGGAAAAACAATATGCATGAGAAAAAAGTAGTTGAAATCAGAAATCTTATAAAAAATTACGGCTCCGGAGGTTTTCAGACAAAGGTTCTGAAAGGAATCGATCTGGCCATCTGTGAAAATGATTTCATCGCCATTATGGGGCCCAGCGGCTCGGGCAAAACCACACTTCTGAATATTCTGTCCACCATCGACAAGCCCACCCGGGGCTCCGTTATGCTGGACGGCAGAGATATTACCCGGATTTCCAATAAAGAATTATCAAAACTCCGTCGGGACAAGATCGGTTTTATCTTTCAGGACTACAACCTGCTGGACACCATGACACTGCAGGACAATATCGCCCTGCCCCTGTCTTTAAACGGAGTTTCTGCAGACATCTGCATCCGGAAAACGGAAGAATTAAGTGAAATGTTTGGATTAAAGGAACATCTGAAAAAATATCCCTGGCAGCTGTCCGGCGGTCAGAAACAGCGGGGAGCCGCCTGCCGTGCCCTGATCACGGAGCCGGAGATTATTTTCGCCGATGAGCCCACCGGTGCTCTCGATTCCAGAGCCGGCCGCGATATGCTTGAATGCCTGCGGCGGGTCAATGAAAGCAGGAACGGCACCATTCTCATGGTAACCCACGACGCTTTCTGCGCCTCCTACGCAAAGGATGTCTATCTCCTGAGCGACGGCCTGATCCGGTGCAGACTCAGCTGCGGCAGCGACCGGAAGGAATTTTATGACCGGATCATTGAAATGCAGGCTTCCATGGGAGGTGATTTTTCATGAGCATGATGCGTCTGGCTTTTCTGAATTTCAAAAACAGCTTCCGGAATTATCTGTCGCTGATTGTTTCTCTGGCTTTTACCATTCTTGTGTTTTTAAACTTCCAGAATCTGATCTATTCCAACACCTTCAGTGTTCTGGGACAGCGCAATAAGGAATACATCCACATTCTGATTCAGGTTATTTCCATCGTGCTGATCTGTTTCATGTTTTTCTTTATCTGGTATTCCACCAACGTCTTCCTGACAAGACGCAAAAAGGAAATCGGCGTCTATATTTTCATGGGACTGACCAACCAGAAGATCGGAAAGCTTTACGCCATTGAAACCACTCTGACCGGTCTCTCTGCTCTCGCTGCAGGCATTGTCACCGGCCTGACCGTCTCCTGGCTGTTTCAGATGGTTCTGCTTGCCATTTCCGATATTGCGGTGGACATTGATTTTTGCATCACCTGGCAGCCGGTTCTGTTCGCCTCCGTTGTTTATCTGATTATTTATCTGATCTTTGTCCTGAAAGGGTATATCAATATTCTCCGGAGCAGTGTGCTGGAAATGATATCCGCTTCCCGGAAAAATGAATTTGTACGCTGGAAAGCCTCTGTTCTTATTATGAAGTCACTGCTGGGCACAGCAGTCACCTGCACCGGATACTACATGGCAGTAAAGGACGGCGGTCAGGAGGTTATGGGCAATGTTCTGATCGCGGTGGTTCTGGTCATCGCCGGTACCTATCTGCTGTTTGGCGGTCTGATTCCCTTTGTCTTCCAGAATCTGGTGAGAAACAAAAAAATTCTTTATCGGAAAGAGCGCAGTCTCTGGATGAACAATCTGGTGTTCCGTATTCAGAAAAACTACCGTACCTATGCCATGGTCTGCATTCTGATGCTCTGCTCCGTGACAGCCCTCGCCACCGGTTTTGCCATGAGGACACGTTACGACAATATAACCCGGTTCCGAAACACCTATACTTTTCAGGCCCTGAGCACCAAAAACGACCTTGATCCGCTGCTGAAACAGAAGATTGAACAGAGCAGCGAACTGAAATACAGTTCTCAGATTCCCCTTCTGGTACCGGACAGCAGCATGTTTGAAACGAAGTATCAGAATATAGAATATGGAATCGTCTCCTGGTCTGACGTGAAAAAAGCTGCGGAAGATACCGGACTGAAATTTGAGCTGAAAGAACCGGCAGACGATGAGCTGATCGAGCTGAGACATATTTATCTGCTTTCACTCCTTACTGACCGGTCCGGCATCACGGTGACCATTAACGGTAAAAAATACCGGCAGATCGATGACTGCGATGAAGCTTATCTGGGATATTTTCAGGAAGGCATGAATTTGTATGTAGTAAATCAACGTGAATACGAACGTCTTCTGTCTCTGGGACAGGAAATATACACCTTCAACTACCGGATTCAGGATATGACACAATTTGAGAATATCCGGAAGAACCTGAATGCCCTGACAAAAAGTGACGGGCAGGACTCCACCGGCATGGTCGCCATTGATCCGCACAACAGCGATATTGAATGGATCCGGGTACTGTATTCCATCTGCATCTTTATGTTCATGGTATTTATCCTGGCCAGCGGAAGCATTTTATTTATGAAGCTTTATAATGATGCTTTCGAAGAAAAAGGACGGTATCAGGTGCTGAAAAAACTGGGATTTGACCGGAAAACGCTGAAAAGAGCGGCAGCACACGAACTTTTTGTCGCTTATGCCGCGCCCTTTCTCCTTATGGCAGTTTCATCTTATTTCTCAGTTCACGCACTGGCAAAAATGATGTTCACCAGTCTGTTAACCACCTGGCTGGTAAGCATCGCTGTCATACTGGCATTTTTCCTGATCTGTTACCGGTTGTCGGTTTCCATCTACCAGAAAAATGCCGGAATACGGTAAAACTTCTGTTTCCTGCTTTTTCCGTAATTTGCTGCCTGATTTTTCCGTAATTGCTGACGGGAATCGGTCTGCTGCTGATTCCCGATCATATTTCTACCGGTCAGTCCGGGCGTTTTTCCCGGCAAGCACATGTCCTGCCGCCAGGCAGGCTGCCGCTCCCAGCATCACCAGTGCCAGAATCATCAGCGCACAGTGCATGAAAAAAGTATCAGGCAGCATCGTTATCACCGGGTCGGTAACCTCATCAAAAATCCAGTAATCATTGTCAAAGGCTATGTGATGAAACGTCACAAACACCCAGTTCCAGTTCAATGCAATCAACGCCCCCAGAACCGCAGGAATCACAACGGTAATGATCCCTGTAAGCTTCAGAAAAGCATATGATTTCCTGCGAATATGACGGATCAGGAGCACTGCACATACTGCCGAATCCGCAATCAGAAGCCACTGCAGTCCCACGAAAATATGCTTCACTTCCTGAAAATGAATTCTGCCGCTCTCACTCATGGAAAGATCCGGAAATTCCAGC
>JALFLM010000022.1 GCA_022774705.1 Lachnospiraceae bacterium
CTGGAAGGCGATCCCCACTGCGTATTCGAGGCCATGGCTATTGCAGGTTATGTAATCGGTTCCAACCAGGGTTATATTTATGTACGTGCGGAATATCCCATTGCAATCCACCGTCTGGAAATCGCACTGAAACAGGCAAGAGAACAGGGGCTGCTGGGCGATGATATTTTCGGAACAGGATTCAGCTTTGATATTGACCTGAGACTTGGTGCAGGTGCATTCGTATGCGGCGAGGAAACAGCGCTGATGACCTCCATCGAAGGAAACAGAGGCGAGCCGAGACCGAGACCGCCGTTCCCTGCAGTAAAAGGTCTGTTTGAGAAACCTACTATTCTGAATAACGTGGAGACATGGGCAAACATCCCCCGCATCATTATGAAGGGCGCAGACTGGTTTGCATCCATGGGTACAGAAAAGAGTAAAGGAACGAAGGTATTCGCATTAGGCGGAAAGATCAACAACGTAGGTCTGGTGGAGATTCCCATGGGAACCACCCTGCGTGAGATCGTGGAAGAGATTGGCGGCGGCGTACCCAACGGCAAAAAGTTCAAGGCAGCCCAGACCGGCGGACCTTCCGGCGGATGTATCCCTGCATCCAACTTTGATGTGGAAATCGACTACGACAACCTGGTAGCCATCGGCTCCATGATGGGATCAGGCGGCCTGATTGTTATGGACGAAGACGACTGTATGGTAGACATTGCGAAATTCTTCCTGGAATTCACGGTAGATGAATCCTGCGGCAAGTGTACACCGTGCCGTATCGGAACAAAGAGACTGCTGGAGATCCTGGAGAAGATCACAGAAGGCAAGGCAACCATGGACGACCTTGACCAGCTGGAAAGACTGGCAGACCTGATCAAAAACAATTCCCTGTGTGCACTGGGCCAGACAGCCCCCAACCCGGTACTGTCCACCCTGAAGCATTTCCGCGATGAATATGTGGCACATATCGTGGACAGGAGATGTCCTGCCGGCAAGTGTAAATCTCTGCTGAGCTACAATATCGATCCTGAAAAATGTATCGGATGCGGCCTCTGCGCAAAGAACTGTCCTGCAGAAGCTATTTCCGGCGAGAAGAAGAAACCTTACACCATCGATACAACGAAGTGCGTGAAGTGCGGCGTATGTATGACAAAATGTAAGAAATCTGCTGTTTACAAGAAATAAGGAGGGATATTGTATGATTAACGTTACAATTAATGGGATTACTGTACAGGTAGAACCCGGCACAACCATCCTGCAGGCGGCAGAGAAAGCCGGGGTTGCCATTCCTACATTATGTTATATAAAAGACCTGTTTCCGGAAGCATCCTGCCGCATCTGTATGGTAGAAATTGAAGGAATGCCCAAGCTGGTTACAGCATGTTCCTTCCCGGCAGCAGACGGCAATGTGGTATATACGGAAAGCGAAAGAGTTATTGCAGCAAGAAAGGGTATCCTTGAACTGATGTTATCCAACCATAAGACAAACTGCTTCTCCTGCGGATCAAACGGAAGCTGCAAGCTGCAGGATCTGTGTTTCAAATATGGTGTGGAAGAATCCTCTTTTATGGGAGAGCGTGTGGATAAACCGATTGATGATACCAATCCGTTCTTTACATACAATCCCAACCTGTGTATTCTGTGCCACCGCTGTGTAAATACCTGCCAGAAAATCGTAGGACGCGGTGCCATCGATACCACAAAACGCGGTTTTGCTGCAACCGTGGGCACAGCCTTCGGCATGGACTGGAGAGACAGCAACTGTGAATCCTGCGGCAACTGTGTTCAGGCCTGCCCTACCGGCGCGCTGACCATGAAACGCCGTAAAAACTACAGACCCTGGGAAGTGGAAAAGAAGGTTCTTACCACCTGTCCTCACTGTGCAACCGGCTGCCAGTATTATCTGATCGTAAAAGACGGCAGGATTGTTGATACAGAAGCTGCAAACGGTCCTTCCAACAAAGGCCTGCTCTGCGTAAAAGGCCGCAGCGGATGCTTCGATTTCGTTCATTCGCCCGACCGTATCAGGACTCCTCTGATCAGGAATCGTGAAACCGGCGAATTCAGAGAGGCAAGCTGGGATGAAGCACTGGATCTGGTAGCTTCCAGATTTATGGAAATCAAGAAAAAATACGGCCCCGATTCTCTCGCTGGTTTTGCCTGCTCCAGATCACCCAATGAAGATATCTACATGGTTCAGAAGATGGTGCGTACCTGCTTCGGAACCAACAATGTGGACAACTGTGCACGCGTATGCCACTCTGCTTCTGTATCAGGTCTGGCTATGACACTGGGTTCCGGAGCCATGACAAATCCTATTGGCGATATCACCAATGACGTTGATGTCATCATGCTGGTTGGTTCCAATCCGGAACACGCTCATCCTGTAGTCGGCATGCAGATCCGTCAGGCGGTTGCCCGCGGAACAAAGCTGATCGTGGTTGATCCCCGTGATATCGATCTGGCAAAGAAGGCTGATATCCATCTGAAACTGAAACCCGGTACCAATGTTGCATTTGCCAACGGCATGATGCATGTATTTATTGAAGAAAATCTGATCGATAAGAAATTTATCGAAGAAAGAACCGAAGGATTTGAAAAACTGGCAGAGATCGTTAAAGATTACACACCTGAAAAGGTTGCTGAAATCTGCCATATCGATGCAGAAGAACTGAGAGCAGCAGCGCGCCTGTATGCAAAAGCAGGCAAGGCTCCCATCATCTACTGTCTGGGTGTAACGGAACACTCCACCGGTACAGAAGGCGTTATGTCCATGTCCAACATGGCTATGATGGTTGGTAAGCTGGGCCGTCCCGGCTGCGGCGTAAATCCTCTCCGCGGTCAGAACAACGTACAGGGGGCCTGCGATATGGGTGCACAGCCCGGCGACTTCCCCGGATATCAGAAGGTTAAAAACCCTGATGTCATTGCCAAATTCGAAAAGGCCTGGGGCGTAGAGCTTCCGAAGGAACACGGTACCCATGCTACCGACTGCTTCCCGAAGATGATTTCCGGCGAGATTAAAGGTCTGTATATCTATGGTGAAGATCCGGTTGTAACCGATGCAGATACAACACATATTCTGAAAGCATTAAAGAGTCTTGATTTCTTCGTGATTCAGGAACTGTTCATGACAGAAACCGCTCAGCTGGCTGATGTTATTCTGCCCGGTGTGAGCTATGCTGAAAAAGAAGGAACCTTCTCCAATACGGAGCGCCGCGTACAGCGTGTCCGCAAAGCTGTTACGGTAGAAGGCAACATGAGACTGGATACCGATATTATCATCGACCTGATGAACCGTATGGGATATCCTCAGCCTTATCTGACCAGTGCTCAGATCATGGATGAGATCGCTTCCCTGACACCTTCCTTTGCAGGCATCAGCCATGAACGTCTCGACAGCGAAGAAGTTGGCGGTAAAGGCCTCCAGTGGCCCTGCACCAGCAAGGATCATCCCGGTACACCCATCATGCATGTGGGCAGATTCTCAAGAGGACTCGGCTGGTTCTATCCTGCAGAATACGTACCCAGTGCAGAACTTCCCGATGAGGAATACCCTATCATTCTGATGACAGGACGTATCCTTTATCACTACACCACAAGAGCCATGACCGGCAGAACACCGGGTCTCATGGAAATCGAAGGCAAGTCCTTTATTGAGATGAACATTGTGGACGCAGAAAAACTGGGAATCAAAAACGGCGACCGTGTAAAGGTATCCTCCAGACGTGGTCAGATCGAAAGCACTGCAAGAGTTGGTACCAAGACATCACCCGGCGAATCCTGGATGCCGTTCCATTTCCCGGATGGCAATGCAAACTGGCTGACCAATGCAGCACTGGATAAATATGCACGTATTCCCGAGTACAAAGTATGTGCGATCAGGATTGAAAAAGCATAATAATTCAAGTCGTTTTCAGATTTCTGATAAGATCTGAGACGCAGAAGAAGGAAGATATCATCGCTTTTTAGCGGATATCTTCCTTTTTTGCTGCATCAGAAATAAGGTATTTTTTCAATTTTTGCTGTATGTGCATTTTTTATACGGATTATGTGTAAAAAATGGACTGAATTGGTTTGAAAATATAAAATAAATCATAGTTTTTGTGTAGGAAATATAAAAACGCGGGAAAAATCCTAAAAAACAGCAAAAAATAATAAACAAAAATTTATAGTAAAAATTAGTATATATATTAATAAATTGAACATAAAATTGAAATAATTAAAAAGAGAAACAAAAAGTGTAAAATTAGTATAAAAATATTCAAAATTATATAAAAAATAGTGCAAAAAAACATATAGATAGAAATTATAAATAAACGCAAAAAACATAAATGATTGTTAATTCATCTGATTGATGGTAAGATATAAGCAATATGACGATTGATGAGTTTGAAAACAAACAAAAATTAGGATATATTTTACTGATTATGTATGCGAAAATATACATTGCTGTTAAAAACGCATAAAAATACAGTGGGAGAAACGAAACTATATCCGAACTTTTCTTCAGGGGGAAGTCGAACGGGTACTGATAGATATCAATCAGTACCCTGCGTTATGAAGAGGATTTAGTATAAAGCAAACAAAGAGGAGGTAAAAATAATGAGCATTGTTCCTTATAGTACTAAACCCGAGAAAAAAACATCTCTGGTAGAGGCTGTAAAGTCAAAGATTCCTTTTAACGGAACGCCGGAGCAGGAAGTGGAGCTCAGAAAGCTGATTGAAGCTCATAAGGGTCAGAAGGGTGCACTGATGCCCATTCTTCAGGGGGCACAGGAAATCTACGGCTATCTGCCCGTTGAGGTTCAGCAGATTATTTCCGACGAAACACGGATTCCGATGAGTAAGATTTTCGGTGTAGTAACATTTTACTCATTCTACAATCTGCAGCCGAAGGGCAAGTATAAGATCTCTGTCTGTCTTGGCACTGCATGCTACGTAAAAGGTTCAGGCCAGGTTTATGAGAAGATTCAGCAGATTCTTGGGATCTCCGGCGGCGAGTGTACAGAAGACGGTAAATTCTCACTGGAAGCATGTCGTTGTGTAGGTGCGTGCGGTCTTGCACCTGTTATGATGATCAACGATGATGTACATGGCCGTCTGACACCGGGCAACGTGGAAGAAATTCTTGCAAAATACGAATAGGAGGGGATAGCCATGATTAAGACAATTGAACAGTTAAATGAAGTCAAAAGCCGGTATCAGGCAACGGTAGCCTTCCGCCATCCCGGCGCAGCCGAAAAAGACAGCTACAAGCGTCACGTACTGGTATGCGCAGGTACCGGATGTACCTCATCCGGCAGCGTAAAGATTGCGGCAAGAATCGAGGAACTGCTTGAAGAAAAAGGCCTGAAGGACGAAGTA
>JALFLM010000053.1 GCA_022774705.1 Lachnospiraceae bacterium
TGCCCTCTTTAAGCCAGCGCCTTTCAGCTTTGCATCCCTCCATATCTGATTCACACCGTCCACTCCAAGCTCTTTGATATCACATGGCAGCGGTGCCTTTTTGATCACCATCATCCCGCTTACCGCATCCGGATTTTTATAAACGCCTTTGATCTCCGGAAAATAAATGCTGAACCATCGGGCCATACGGTTTTTGATCCTTGTGATCTCCTCCTGTGTCTGGATACGGAGATTTGACAGATTTCTGATCTCTGCGTATATCCCTGTCGGAATATATGGATAGGAGAATCTTCCTTCATTTACCAGACCTGCAATCGTTTTTGGATCCTTACGGTCATTCTTGTTCGGGTTATTATCATCCAGTTCTTTGGACTTCTTTACGTGATGCGGATTCACATGTACCGGCCTCATTCCCTGTTCCTGCAGATACGCTCCAAGGTTCAGCCAGTAATGGCCGGTAGGTTCCATGCCCGGAATCACCGCCTCTTTACCATGCCTCTCTGCTATGTCTTCTATCCATGCTTTCAATGCAGCAAACCCGGCTTCATCGTTATTGAAAGCAAACGGCTTTTTGGAGTACTCATAATTCCGCCAGTCAAAGGCCCTTGCATAATGGGTTTCACTTCCAACATCGATTCCAACAATTAAAGTTTTTTCCGTAATAGATGCAATTTTTGCGTTCTGTGTGTTATAATTCATTTCAGATACCTCACTGTTAATAAGATTTTTTACTAACCGTCCAAAGTCAGTAATCTTATTTTACTCTGAGGTATTTTTTTCTCAACCTTCTTTCTCGGAATTCCTTATATTTAAATTATACAAGAAGCTCCTGTTGTTCCGACGGATATTCCGCCTTAAATATAAAAAGGTTCCTTAATCTCCTCCAATGCCTCAGGCACCGGTCAGATCAAAGAACCTTATCCTGCAATTTATATTTTCAAAATCTTCCGCTTACAAAGACTGTTCGCGTTTCTTTTTTTTCTGCCACTGATCCAGCAGCCTGATGATGGTATCCTCCATCTGTTTGGGCGTATAATTCTTCGGAAAATATTTTTTCAGAATATCCCCTTTGAAAGTAACAGAATTCTTTTCCCCCTTTTTAACTTCCTCCATCATCGCACACATGGCATCCATCGTACATTCCCCTGACTGGCTCAGTTTCTTCAATCGCTGTGCCTGGGAAAGTGACGGAGTAGACTGTGCGTAATCCATCGCTTCCAGAAAATTCTGCTGCTCCTCCTTGCTCAGATAAGATAACTCAACAGCAGGATTAAAAGCGATACGTTTATCATCAACCATTTCCTGCAGTTCAGGAATCAGTTCGGTCAGGCGGATATAACGCTTAACAGTATCTTTGCTAATGCCTTCTGACTCACCAATCATTTCAGTTGCTAACTTCGGTGCAACTTGCACTGAAGTTAAATCAGTACGTGAACCCTGATGTCTCAACGCATCACGTTTCATTTTATAAGCCTGCGCCCGCTCACTTGGGAGCAGCGTTTCTCTCTGCAGATTGCTGTCCACCATCAGAATCGTTGCGGCATCGTCATCCATCTCCCTCACGATGACCGGCATGGTCTCTTTTCCTGCCAGTACGGATGCACGATGTCTCCGGTGACCGGCAATCAGTTCATACCCTCCTTCCGGCCTCGGTCTGGCAATTGCCGGTGCAAGAACCCCATATTGTGCAATACTTTCCACTGTTCTCTGCATTGCCTCATCGTCTACCACCCGGAAAGGATGATTTTTAAAGGGAAAAAGCTCATTCAAAGGAATTTCCCGTATCTTCTCCAGCTTCGCTTCCTGACGCTCTTCCTCTGTGGTAAAAATGTCATCCAAGCTCTGCAGGCTGATGTTTGCGCCTCTTTTCGCCATTATTCAGAACCTCCTTCGTTAACTTTCGGTATGCGTCTGCCACTTTTCCTTTAGGATCATGCGTAAAAATACTTCTTCCCTCAGCACTGATTTCGGCTGCGCGGATCGAGCGTGGAATTTCCGAGTCAAATACCTTCAGCTTGGTGCCATAAGTATTTCGTATCAGGTTTCCAATCTCTTTTGAATAATTTGTACGGCTGTCCACCATGGTAAGAAGAATCCCTTCAATTTTCAGGCGGGGATTGATTTTCTTGCGAACGGAATTGACTGTGTTCAGAAGCAATTCCAAACCCTTTGCCGACAGGTAATCCGCATTTACGGGAATCAGAACCTTATCAGCTGCAGCCAGCACATTAATCCCCAGCATTCCCAGACTTGGCATACAGTCCAGAAGGATGTAATCATATTCGGAGCGGATACTGTCTATGTACTGACGCATGACAGTCTCACGGCTCATAACATTTACCAGAGATACCTCCATACCTGATAATTCCATATTGGAAGGCAGCAAATCAATACCTTCTTCATGATGCAGAATGCCTTCACCATATGTAATCGGAACATCCTGCACGACTTTATTCATAATGCTGCATAAAGTGGGAGAAAGATCATCCGGTCTGGGCCATCCCAGACTGATTGTAAGGCTGGCCTGTGGATCTGCATCGATTGCCAGAACCTTCTTCCCTTCTCCTGCAAGCGCAATTGCCAGATTTTCGCAGGTAGTTGTCTTACCAACCCCGCCTTTCTGATTAACGATTGCTATTACGGTTGCTCTATGAATCATAACTTTTTCTCTCCTCCGTTGAAATGATATCCCCGGTCTCCCCGACAAACCTGCTTTATCAGGGCATCCGAAGCAGTCCTCCATGCTCTCTGACCGCTTATTCTCGGTACAGTATCCATGCAGCTAAATATTCCCTTCTGCCATATGGTGATTCACCAGCGATGAATAATAACTGTTCATAGTCAGCGGTGCATTATACAACGTTGCCAGAAGGTACTGTTTCATGTTATAAATTCTGGTAGTATTTTCGGACATGCATCGGAGGACAAACCGAATATGCTCACCGGTCAGTTTCATGAACTGGCTTTTCACCACAGATATCGGTTTATCATCACCTGCGATGCGGATCGTTTTCCGTCTGGAACAGCAGGTATCCACCAGAAGCCCAAGGATTGCATTCAGTTTTTCCTTCTCTTCCGGCCTGTCATAGAGCAATGTTTCGAAGCTCAGCTGCTCTTTAAAATAATCCTCGATGCATGCTCTGATCTGCTCTTCTTTCCCTTCCGTTCCATTCCCGACTTCCGGAACGGAAAGGAAAGGATCTGTATCACTCCCATCAGTATTACTGATCTCAGTTATATTTCTCCGTGATTTTGACGAATCTGCATCCGCCGTTTCGACGACTCCTGAATCGTTATTCTGACGGTTCCTGAATCGTCCACATCCGGAAGTTGTTTCTGATGACTCACTGTCTTCACTCAAGCCACCGTCCTGCACATGACTTTCAGATGTATCTGTCCCGTATTTTTCATCCGCAGCATCACTGGAAGTATCAACTGCTTTATCTGCAGAATCGTCATTTTCACTGTTCTGAACTGTTTTCTCCTCCGAAGAAATAAAATTCTTCACATATATGAGATTCGGCTTTCCCTGGCCCTGACGTTTTCTTTCAATCAGACCCGCTGTTTCCAGTTCGCTCATCATTTTAGAAGCCTTTCGGTCACCGCATCTCAGATCATTCTGAATCTGTTCCAGAGTGTAAATGATATACACTCTGCCCAGTTTATCCAGCCATTTCTTTTCAATGGAAAGGCTGTTGCGATCCAGCATCAGACCATACAGAACCTTTGCTTCCGTGGAAATATCGCTGAATTTTGAATCGGTAAAGAGAACCTTCGGTATACGGTAAAATTTAAACTGCTCTGCCTGCTGTCCGTAAAAATAATCAAATAACATAAGCCTTACCTCGTTTTCGCAAACCGATCATGCTTCAGAGGTTTATCCCGGAATATTTTTACATCCTTTCCATATATGCATGTAGTGAATGTGCATCTGCGGTATTTCCAGTCTTTCTGATAATAGGGACACCGCCTGCAGCTTCCCGGAACTCCGAAGCAATTACGTTTTTTATTTCGCATCATTCTGTCATAATGACGGAGTGTCTCATAATCGCGACGGCTTAAATCCTTCCTGCTCATTTATTCCCACCTCCCTGCTTCTCATGCATTTCTTTCACCAGTTCTTTATAGCAGGGAATGAGGACGCAGGGTCTGTCCGCAGCATAAGGACAGCCTGTGCACGGACTCTTCACAACCTCCGGTGCCTCCAGAAGGTAATAACAGGCATCCAGAGTGCATCCTTTCTTCCGGTTTTTCCAGAGAAAGCAATCCCTGCAATTCTCCGGCCGGTCCGCACCATATCTTACTCCATCAATTATGATAATTTTCGCCTTGCCCATCTGTTTAACCTCCAATCATAATCACCACACCGGAACTGCGGACCTGTCGCCTGCAGTTCCGGCCTGCTATGTATCCTGCTGATTATCGGCTAAACAATTTCGGCATCCTGATTCATTCGGGATCAAATTGATCCATCAGCATCTGTTCATCACCAGACCTTACTCAACTCTGAACTGTTCCAGATATTCTTCAAAATACCTGCAATTCACAAGTACCATCCGGCCAACTTTATAGGTTGCTTTTGCTTCTCTGGCTAAACGTTCAAATGTTTTCAGGCTCATCCCGTAAAGTTCCGCGCCCTCTCTGTAACGGACAAATCTTTTTTCCGGTCTTACAATGTCAAACTGCGGATCCTGATCTGCGGATTTCTTCTCTGAATTTTCCAGACTGCTGATATGATTTCTCTTCATGGTCATCCTCCTGATTCTTTCGGAAACGCTGCTGCTTCGGATTACGGAACATACAGCATTCCATTTCGGCTGCGACCATGGCTTTCTGCAATAAAAAAGGACATTTTCTTCATGAGGCTCAACTGCCTCTCTGGAAAATGTCCTTAAGATACAAATATTTAATTGGCTTTCAATGCTTTCTGCAATCCATCATCATGATATTGCCGGATTGATACCGGTAATTTCGTTACAAATCTGTTGCAGGTTCACCCGGTAATCCGGTTTACGGTTCTCTGTTATCCGTTAATCCCCGATAATCAGTTTATTGATTTCATCGTCGGGAACAGCAATACATCTCTGATTGCTGCCGAGTCGGTCAGCAGCATAACCATTCTGTCAATTCCGAATCCGATACCGCCCGTAGGAGGCATACCGATTTCCAGTGCATGCAGGAAGTCTTCATCGGTGGTGTTGGCTTCTTCGTCGCCCTGGGCCAGTGCTTCTTCCTGTGCTTTGAAACGTTCTCTCTGGTCGATGGGATCGTTTAATTCGGAGTAGGCGTTGGCCATCTCCCAGCCGTTCATGAAGAATTCGAAGCGCTCTACGTATTCGGGGTTGTCCGGTTTCATCTTGGTTAAAGGTGAGATATCGGTGGGGTGATCCATGACAAATGTGGGCTGGATCAGGTGCTTTTCTGCGTATTCTTCGAAGAACAGGTTCAGGATATCACCTTTTTTATGTCTTTCTTCATATTCAATATGATGTTCTTTTGCTGCTGCTCTGGCTGCTTCCAGATCGGGGATTTCGTTGAAGTCCACGCCTGCGTATTTCTTAACGGCATCTACCATGGTGATGCGTTCGAAGGGCTTGCCCAGATCCATCTCGATTCCGTTGTAGGTGATGGTGGTGGTTCCCAGGACTTCCTGTGCCACATGGCGGTACAGGTTTTCTGTCAGATCCATCATGCCGTTGTAATCGGTGTATGCCTGATACAGTTCCATCAGGGTGAATTCCGGATTGTGTCTGGTGTCCAGACCTTCGTTACGGAATACACGGCCGATTTCGTATACACGTTCCAGACCGCCGACGATCAGACGTTTCAGGTAAAGCTCCAGAGAAATACGGAGCTTCAGATCCTCATCCAGTGCATTGAAATGAGTCTCAAAGGGTCTTGCTGCTGCGCCGCCTGCGTTGGATACCAGCATGGGTGTTTCCACTTCCATAAAGCCCTGTCCGTCCAGATAGGTACGGATGGCACGGATGATCTTTGATCTCTTGATGAAGGTATCCTTTGCTTCCGGGTTCATGATCAGATCCACGTATCTCTGACGGTAACGCATATCCGTGTTGGTCAGGCCGTGGAACTTCTCGGGCAGGGGACTCAGGCTCTTGGAAAGGAGCGTGATCTTCTTTGCCTTTACGGATACTTCGCCGGTGTGGGTGCGGAATACTTCACCTTCCACGCCGATCAGGTCGCCTACGTCCAGTTTCTTGAAGTCCTTGTAGGGATCTTCGCCCAGAATGTCGCGGGCTACGTAGATCTGAATGTTGCCTTTCAGATCCTGCAGGTTGCAGAAAGAAGCCTTGCCCATAACACGTTTGGACATCATACGCCCTGCCAGGCTTGTTGCCAGTACTTCTGAAGGTTCTTCACCTTCAGGAGTGGCTGCTTCCAGCTGTGCAAATTTCTCTCTTACATCTGCTGTATGATCGGTTACGTTGTATTTTGTGATTTCATAAGGATTGCGGCCTTCTTCCATCAGGGTTGCAAGCTTTTCTCTTCTTACTTTTTTCAGCTGATTCTCATCCTGAGGCTTCTGCTGATTCTTTCCTTTATTCTGTTCTCCCATTATTCAAACCTCTGAATTCCAAGTATCTTATACTGAACAGTACCTGCCATTGTAGGAACATCAACCAGGTCGTTGGTCTTTCTTCCCATCAGAGCGGCACCTACCGGGCACTCGTTGGAAATCTTGTTCTCCAGGCTGTTCGCTTCGGCAGAACCTACGATTCTGTATTCTACCACTTCGTCAAATTCAACGTCCAGCAGCTTGACACTGCAGCCTACGCTGACTTTATCAATTGAAATTTCATCATCAGATACAACCTCTGCGTTTTTCAGCAGCTGTGTTAACTCTGCGATTCTGGCTTCGATTTCTCTCTGCTCATCTTTTGCTGCATCATATTCGGCGTTTTCTGATAAGTCGCCTAATTCTCTGGCGATTTTAATCTTCTCAGCAACTTCTTTACGTTTGACATTAACTAACTCTTCCAGTTCTTTCTCATACCGGTCCAGACCGGCACGGGTAAGCATGTTCTTTCTAACTGTCTCTGCCATAATGATTGCTCCCTTTCTCAAAATCCAAAATTTCTGCGCTTATCAGTCACGACCCGAACCGGCTCGAATCCCCGGTCTACACGCCACAACTGTGCAAAATCCATGGCTTATAATTATAACTCAGTGTGATTAAAATTGTCAACCTGCAAATTCCATTACCAGCCGCTCAAACTCCTCATAGGTTTCTGTCAGATTCACATTTGCCCGGAAAGAAGCGGAGTCCGGGAAGCCGGTTGTGTACCAGGCGGCATGCTTGCGCATCTCCCGCATGCCGATGTATTCCCCTTTCAGCCCGCACTGGAGTCTGGCGTGGCGCAGCAGCATGCTGCATACTTCCTCCAGTGTACGTTCGGGAGCGGTCTCTTCTCCGGCCAGCAGTCTGCGGATTCCGTCGAAAATCCAGGGATTGCCTTTTGCGCCCCGGCCTACCATAACGGCATCACAGCCCGTTTCGTTCATCATGCGGACCGCATCCTCCGGTTTGAAAATGTCTCCGTTGCCGAATACAGGAATCGATACCGCGTCTTTTACCTGACGGATTACCTCCCAGTCGGCTTTTCCGGAGTAATACTGTTCTCTGGTTCTTCCGTGTACGGCTACTGCTGCCGCACCGGCGTCTTCCATATAGCGGGCAAATTCCGGCGCCAGCGTTTCGTCACCGTAAAATCCTTTGCGAAACTTTACCGTAACCGGCTTGTGAACTCTTTTTACCATCTCCCGGATCACATCTGCTGCCAGTTCGGGATTTTTCATCAGTGCGGATCCTTCTCCGTTATTGACCACCTTGGGAACCGGACAGCCCATGTTCACATCGAGAAAAGCATATGGGCCGTCCTCCACCTGCGCGGCGATTTCTCCCATCAGCTCCGGGTCGGAACCGAACAGCTGAAGCGCCACCGGACCTTCGGCAGGCGATACCTCCATCAGAGGACCTGTGTTGCGGTTTTTATAATGAATCGCCTTGGCACTGACCATTTCCGTATACATCAGACCGCATCCCTGCTCCCGGCATAAAATGCGGTACGCCTGATCTGTAACTCCGGCCATGGGCGCCAGCGCCACCGGATTGTCCAGCACGAAACCGCCGATTTTTACGGCCGGATGCTGTACTGTCCGCTCCGCTCTCCCGCCAGCGTTCATATCATTCTCATTTACCGTCATTTTATCACCGTCAACCTTTTCATCAAGCTTTTTCACCATCAATCCATTTCACCGTTAATCCTTTTCTCCGCCGTCTAAAAACAGCATGCGGTAATACATCTCAAGGCTTTCCATCAGTTCCTGCCTTTCTTCCTGAATCTGCTTGATCTTCAGCACACTGCCGATTTCATCGAAAAGATAGTCGCCAGGGTCACTGGTGACCTTCAGCTGCAGGCTGCCGTCCGGCTCAAATTCCATGGTGAAAATACCGCCCACATCTTCCACATACAGAACACAAAGGGCTTTCAGTTCATCCTGCACCATCTCGGGAAGGTTATAAAATTTCTGATTCAGATAAAATTTCTGCGTGTACGAATTCGCACCGCATAATACAACATTCTCATCCATATATATCACCTGTATTTCTTTACACGTATCCATATACTCCCCGTACAGATACTTCTCCTGAGGAAATGGCTTCTTTTCTGCCATCCTCCCGCTGTACCAGCAGCGCACCGGTTTCATCGATGCCTTCGGAGAGGCATTTGAAAGAACCTGCGCCGTCCGAAATGACCACCTGCTGATTACGGTTGACCAGCCGTTCATTGTATGCATCCATCATGCCGGCCAGATTGCCATGCTCCAGAAAATCAGCATAATATTTTTCAAAAGAACGGCATACGGCTCCTGCCAGTGCAGCGCGGCTTAAGGTACTGCCGGTCAGCATGGCCAGGGAAATGGCTTTTTCACTGAGTTCCTCAGGAAAATGATCGTTATTCACATTAATTCCGATGCCGGGAACGATAAAACTGATCCGGCCTTCCTCCATGCTCATCTCAGTCAGGATGCCGCATACTTTTCTGCCCTGAACCACCAGGTCATTAGGCCATTTGATCTGCACCTGCACACCGGAAACCTCCTCGATGGCATCCATGACGGCCATGGCTGTCACCAGAGTTACCATGGAAGCCTGCTGAGCAGAAAATGCAGGCTTCAGCACCATGGACATCCACAAGCCGCATCCGGCAGGCGAGGTCCAGACTCTGCCCAGGCGGCCGCGGCCGCTTTGCTGGCAGTCCGCCACCACCAGAGTTCCTTCGGGAGCTCCGCCGTCAGCCAGGCGTTTTGCCTCCAGATTGGTTGAATCGATCTTATCAAAAAAATACAGATTCTGTCCCATCCACCCGGTTTCCATGACCCGTTTTAACTCATGAAGAGAGAGAATGTCTCCACTCTCCCTCAGACAGTATCCCCTGTTTTTCACGGCATCAATCACATATCCTTCTTCCTGCAGCTGGCGGATGCATTTCCACACGGCGGTCCGGGAAACGCCAAGCATCTCGCACAAATACTGACCGGAAATATAATCATCCGCCCCCTGCAGAATATTCAGTATTTTTTCTTTCATGTTCACTCCTGTCCCCGCTGTAATCCGGACTTTACTGTATTCCGGATTTTCTGCACTTCCACATTTCTGCGCTTCCACATTTCTGTACTTCCACATTTGTGTGCTTCCGGCTTTCTATCTCCAGACACTGAGTCCGCTGATGATTGCCAGAATCAGGAAAAATCCTCCCAGTACCAGTGCTGCAATACCGGAGGCCGAACGGCTCCTTCCAAGGCGGAAACGGTTCATCCTGGCATAGGCGCTGGTAAAGTTCAGCACTGCTGCCAGGAAAAAGATAATCGGATAACACTGCGTATTGTGCATGGGACTGAGGAACACGATTACCGCCAGCACGATAATTGCAATACAGATACCGATATGAATAAAATCCACAACCATATTGATCATGCGCATACTGTTTCTCTTTTTATTCACAAACATCCCTCTTTCCTGTATTACATCTGCAGCCTGTTCTCTATTCTTCGCCTTTCAGCGTTGCATACATGATGGCCTTGATTGTATGCATGCGGTTTTCCGCCTCGTCAAACACCACAGACTGTGCCGATTCGAAAACTTCATCGGTGACTTCCATCTCGGAAATGCCGAATTTTTCGCCCATTTCTGCGCCGATCTTCGTTTTGAGGTCGTGGAATGCGGGCAGGCAGTGCATAAAGATTGCGTCATCGGCTGCGTTGGCCATGCATGCGGCATTAACCTGATACGGTCCCAGTTCTCGAATACGTTCTTCCCACACTTCGTCCGGTTCACCCATGGATACCCACACATCTGTGTAAATAACCTGTGCATCTTTTGTTGCTTTCTTTACATCTTCTTCCAGAGTGATGGTTGCACCGGTTTCGGCTGCGATGGTACGGCATGTATTGACCAGTTCCTCATTGGGGAAATACTTTTTCGGTGCGCAGGCTGTGAAATGCATGCCCAGCTTTGCACAGGTTACCATAAGAGAGTTACCCATGTTGTAGCGGGCATCGCCCATGTATACGAATTTAACGCCTTTCAGATGACCAAGATGCTCGCGGATCGTCAGCATATCTGCGATCATCTGGGTGGGATGAAATTCATTGGTCAGACCGTTCCATACAGGCACACCGGCGTATTTTGCCAGTTCTTCCACAATATCCTGCCCGAAGCCCCGGTACTCGATGCCGTCGTACATCCTGCCCAGTACCCGTGCCGTGTCGGCTATGCTTTCCTTTTTGCCGATCTGTGATCCACTGGGATCCAGATATGTACATCCCATGCCCAGGTCATAGGCAGCAACTTCAAAAGAACATCTTGTTCTTGTACTTGTCTTTTCAAAAATCAGCGCGATATTTTTTCCATTCAGACATTTATCAACGATGCCGGCTTTTTTCTGTGCCTTTAATTTTGCGGAAAGATCAATTAAATATTCGATTTCTTCCGGTGTGTAATCCAGAAGTTTTAAAAAATTACGTCCTTTTAAATTCATGTTTTCCTCCTGTAAACGTGCGCCGCCGGGCACACAATATCAAACAGAGGTCTGTCGCTTCTACGACAGACCTCCTGGTCAGCTGCAACCTCAGCTTATACTATATCAGTTCTTTTTCGGAACTTCAACCTTGTATCGGAAATTAACACATCTTAATTGTCTTTCATGATCTCTGCTGCAGATTTTGCAAGACCTGCCAGCCCCTGAATCTCGGAAGGGATGATGATCTTGGTTGCCTTGCCGTCCGCTGCCTTTTCAAATGCTTCAAGACTCTTTAACTTAAGAACTGCTTCGTCTGCACCGGCCTCTCTCAGAAGGCGGATACCTTCTGCCGTTGCCTGCTGTACTTTCAGGATCGCTGCAGCTTCACCCTCGGCTTCCTTGATCATTCTTTCCTTTTCCGCTTCCGCACGGAGAATTGCAGCCTGCTTCTCTGCTTCTGCGGAGAGAATTGCCTGCTCCTTCAGACCTTCTGCCACCAGAACGGTTGATTTCTTCTCACCTTCCGCCTGCAGAATCTTCTCACGGCGTTCACGTTCCGCTTTCATCTGCTTCTCCATGGAATCCTGAATCTCCTTGGGCGGCATGATATTCTTCAGTTCCACACGGTTTACCTTGATACCCCAGGGATCTGTTGCTTCATCGAGAGCAGAGCGCATATGCGTATTGATCAGTTCGCGGGATGTCAGTGTCTGGTCCAGCTCCAGATCACCAATGATGTTACGCAGTGTGGTAGCGGTCAGATTTTCAATGGCCGCCAGCGGATTCTCCACGCCGTATGCATACAGCTTGGGATCCGTAATCTGGTAAAATACTACCGTGTCGATCTGCATCGTAACATTATCCTTTGTGATAACCGGCTGGGGAGGGAAATCCACAACCTGTTCCTTTAAATTGACTTTTCTTGCAATACGGTCAATGAAGGGTACCTTGAAATGCACACCTACGGACCATGTAGCCAGATAGCCTCCCAGTCGTTCCACAACCATGGCCTTCGCCTGCGGTACAACCGTCACGCAGGATGCCAGGATTGCAACGAGAAGAATAATTAAAATAAGAACTCCTATACCCATAACTATACCTCCTGAATATATTTTTTCACAATAAGCTTCACGCCTTTGATCTCCAGAATCTCAACCTGTTCTCCCTGAGTAAAACGGATCTGGTCATCCGCACTCCGGGCCATCCAGATCTGACCGTTTACACTGGCCTGACCTTTATTCTCCACATTATCAATATCTTCCGTAACTACCGCTGTTTTTCCGATAAGACTTTCCACATTGGTTTTTACTGTGCGGCTGTTCAGGTACTTCACCGCTACAGGTCTTGTAAAATACAGAAGAATCAGAGAAACCACAATCAGCACCAGCAGCTGTATAAACAGGTTGGCGCCCAGATTCGCGGCGATAAATGCAGCGAAGGCACCTGCTGCAAACCAGATCGTTGTCAGACCCATGGTCGCCAGTTCGATACCGATCAGTAAAACGCAGATCAGCAGCCAGTAAATTGCTTCCATATCCTTCTTCCTTTCCTCCGGACCGGATCCGGATATTTTATTTTTCAGAACGGCTTTGCTCCTGCCTGTTCTGTTTTGATAATCATTGTAGCATTAATCAGAAACGGAATCAAATAAATAATTATTACGTATGTGTAACAAAAATTTAACCGGAATACGTCCCGGACGGGAATATCCTGTCCAAAAAAACGGTTGTCCTGCACACCCGCCCGGCATGCAGCAAAAAACGGCACGCCCTGAGGCATGCCGTTTACCGGATTGTTCCGATTTTTATGTTTTTTTATTATGTTTAGAAGAAGCAGTTATCTCCGATCACAACTGAATTACTGTGTGAAGAAGGATCTGTTGCCCAGATCGCACGGAACTGTACTCTGCTTCCGATATTGTTGCTTCCTGACAGAGCTGCCTTTGCTGCGCTTACACATGTGCTGCTGGGGCCTGCTGACAGGAAACGGTTCAATGCACCGCTTGTTACGGTACCGAACTGGCCTGACTGATAGATAACGCCGCGAATGCTGTTCGGATAGGATGAACTGCGCACACGGTTCAGAACCACGTTGGCAACTGCCAGACAGTTATCATAATTGGTACCTGCCTCATACTGACAAAGTGCTGCCAGCAATGTTACATCATCTGAAGCTGCTGAGTATGAAGAACCGCCTGATGATGAACTCCTGGAAGAAGAACCGGAAGACCGGTTTGAGGAAGCATCTGCTGCCTCCGCCTTTTCAGCGGCTTCTCTTGCAGCTGCCTCGGCGGCTTCTCTTGCAGCCTGACGTTCAGCTTCCTTCTCTTCTGCAAGCTTTACATAATTCTCAAGTGTTTCAATGGACACTGCCTTGCCGGGTCCATCTGTAATCTTAACGTATTCAGCGCTTACGTATGCTTCCAGGTTGGTAGTAAAACGGATCTTCACCCATTCTTTGCCTTCGGAAATGACCATGAAGTCAGATCCTTTCTTTACGACAGCTACCACATCGGCATCTGTTCCGGCGCTTTTTCTGAGGTTTAATGATTTAGCAGTTACTGTTGCTACAGAAGGCTTGATCTCATCCAGTAATTTATCTGCTTTTTCGCCTGTCAGCATGTAATCCTTGCTGACCCAGCCCTTTACACCGTCGGAACTGATCTGATACCAGCTGCCGTTTTCACCGGTTACTTCAGCAGTACATCCTCTGAATAATTTTCCCACAACATCTGACTGCTCATCAGGTTTTTTTCTGATATTGAGTGAGTTTTCAACATCTGCTGTGGCAATAACCTTCTCTTCTTTTGCAGCTTCGTTTTTCTGGCTTCCGGTTTTTGTCATCTGCATTTCGGCAGCTGTTTCTTCTTTCGCGCCAGTAGCTTTGTCTGAACCTGATGCTGCTTTATCCTCAGCCTTGATATCAAAATCTCCTGATACAATGGCTGCGACTCCGGCAACTTCACGATTCCCGTTCAGGTTGACCTTCTCGTCTGATGCTATATACTTTAATACGTCAACTTCCAGATAATTACCTGCGTTGACTGTGCTCATCTCATAAACCTGCTGTTCTTTTACAACGGGTTCAAAGGGATTCGCAAGGAAGAAGCATCCAGCAAGACAGGTAACCACCACAGCTTTCGCTGCTGCTTTACCAAGCTTTGTCATAAATTCCTCCATTTAATAATATAAGCTGATAGTTATTGTTTCCATATTCATTTTTTGTTGTTAACATTTTATTTAATTTATTACAAAAATGTTACGCTTATAATAACAAAGGTTTACTCACTTGTCAAGCATTATTCACCGCATTTTCTTCTTTTTGTAGTCTGTTCTATACTGTTTTCGTCAATATATGAGATATTTTTTAAGATTTGTGAATGTTTTCGCCGGAATTGTATGGGATTAAGTACATAAAAAAAGAAGCCCGGAGGCTTCTTTTTCATGCTGTTTTTCTTAATTATGCCATTGTCTCGTTAATCTTGTTATGCCACTGTTTCGTTAATCATTGCAGCTTTGATTGGCCGCCGCTGCTCTCTGACGGTGAACCTCATACATCAGAATGCCTGCGGACATGGCCGCATTCAGTGATTCCACTGCGCCTTCCATGGGAATCCGCACATTCCGGCTGCAGACTTCTGCAGTCCGGCCGGTAAGACCGTTGCCTTCGTTGCCGATGAGTATGGCAGAAGGCTGTGTGTAATCCGGACTGTCATAGGGCACCGAGCCCTCCAGATGAGCGCCGTAAACCGCAATGCCTTTTTCTTTGAGCAGGGATACCGCTGCTGTCATATCCTCCACATAGAGAAAAGGAACCCTGAAAAGAGATCCCATCGTAGAGCGGATCACCTTGGGACTGTAAATATCCACCGTGCCTTTTGACAGGATCAGAGCGGTGATCCCGGCCCCCTCACCTGTACGCAGAATCGTACCCAGATTCCCGGGATCCTGCAGATTCTCTACCATCATAAAAAACGGTTTGTCCGACAGCACCAGTATCTCATCCAGCGTCCACTCCCGCCTGCGTACCACCGCCAGAATCCCCTGGGGCGTTTTCGTATCACACATTCCCGCAAAAACAGAATCCTTTACCGCAAATATTTCACATCTTTCCGCACGTTTCAGAATAATCTGTGCATCTTCCCGTGCCAGAAAACTTTCCGACACAAAAACCTGCTCCAGCTGTTCTTCAGGAATCTCACTGAAAAGCCGGATTCCTTCAGCGGCAAACAGACCTGTTTCTTCCCGTTCCCGGCGTTTTTTCTGCAGCTGCACCACCTGACGGATACGTGGATTGGATGCACTGGTTATAGAAATCAGCTGTTCCTTCACGCCTATTTACCTTCGTAGCAGATTACGGAAGCTACATCGTAACCGTTCAGCTTTTCCCGTCCGTTCAGTCCTGCAAGTTCCATCAGGAAACAGATTTTTACCACTTCTCCGCCCAGCTGCTCCACCAGCTTGATAATGGCTTCCACCGTGCCTCCGGTTGCCATAAGATCATCGATGATGACAACCTTCTGCCCCGGTTTGATGGAGTCTTTATGCATCTCGATTACGGCCTGGCCGTATTCCAGATCGTAAGCAATCTCAATTGTCTCACAGGGCAGCTTGCCTTTCTTTCTGACAGGGACAAATGCCTTACCCATATTGTAGGCAATCGGTACACCAAAAATGAACCCGCGTGATTCCGGTCCTGCCACCACGTCAAAATCAGTATCCTTCAGCAGATCCATGATTCCGTCGATGGACAGCTTTAATCCATCCGGATCCTGCAGCACCGATGTTACATCCCGGAAGATAATCCCCGGCTCCGGGAAATCCGGTATACTTCTTACATATGATTCAACACTTTTCATCTTATGCCTCCTTGTATGAATGCGGAACCTTACTGCCCGCCAACATGTAAATCCAACACTGAAATTATACCCGTTTCAGGTAAAATATGCAATGAATATGTATTGCTCATCTGCGCGGAACATCGTAATGTTTTATAATAATCTGAATCGTCTTCACTCCCCGGAATTCATTTACATCCGGTTCGTAAGCCAGCAGAAGCTCCACCTGATTTTTCTGCCCGCCGTACATGCGGTCAACCTGTTCCGGGCCGTATACATCTGTCAGGAACCGGTTAAATGCTTCAATATCTCCAAAAAACAGTCCATCGATGCGCAGCCCTTTCCTGTCTCTGAGATTCAATTTCAGTACATTGCGGTTGACTCCCAGAATCCTTGCCTGATCCACGGTAAAACCTTTTTCCGCAAATACAGGATGTGGGTTGCCATTGCCGTAGGGTGCCAGCAGATTCAGGGAACAGATCAGCGATTCGGAAAGATAACCGATGGGAAGCTGAATATCGATATTGACCACAGGAATCAGATCCCTGTCAGTCAGACCGCAGTCTTCGTCCAGAGCCCGGGCAAAGGGCTCAAGATTCTCATAAGGAAGAGACAGTCCGCAGGCCATGGCATGACCGCCGAACCGGGTGAGATAATCCTTATGACGGCTCACCCTGGAAAACATATCATAGACCGGTATGGAGCGCCCGGATCCCTTCAGTCCGCTTCCCGTATCCACCACCACGATTACCGGCCGGTTATAATATTCACGGATTCGTCCCGCAATAATTCCTGCCAGGCTTTCATGACAGTGTTCCAGCAGAATCACCAGCACTTTTCCGGATACCATGCCCTGTTCCACCAGTTCTTTTGCCTGCTCCACGCCTTTTGCAGTCATATCCTTTCTGGCATCATTGAGCTGCTTCAGTTCCTGCGCCATATCCACTGCTTTTTCCGGATTCTGCTCCTGCAGCAGCCAGAGCGCCTTTTTGGCTGTTGACAATCTTCCCGAAGCGTTCAGACAGGGACCGATCACAAACCCGATATGGTACGCACTGATCTGCTCCTGTTTCAGCTGATTCACCTCTATCAGAGCTTTGAGACCCGTATTGGAGGTGTGATGCATCTGTTCCAGCCCGTAACGCACAAGAATCCGGTTCTCATCCCGCAGTTCCATTACATCAGCCACTGTTGCCATAGCTGCAATTTCCAGAAATCCCCATACATAGTCCTTCGTGCCCTGCTTTACGTCGCCGCTGCTTTCATACAGATCATACAGTACCTGCATCAGCTTCCACGCAACCACAGCACCGCAGATTCCCCTGAAAGGATACATGCATCCGGGCTGCTTGGGATTCACAATAGCTGCTGCCCGGGGCAGGATATATGTTTTCTCTCCATCTTCCTCCGTAAAAGGAACCTCATGGTGATCCGTAATGATCAGGTCCATACCCAGGTCTGCCGCATATTCCGCAGGTTCACGGGCCGCAATGCCGTTATCACACGTAATAATTAAAGAAACTCCCCTGTCGGCGGCTTCCCGGATCAGCCGGTCATTGATGCCGTATCCGTCCCGGCACCGGTCCGGCGTATCCACATAGACATCCGCCCCCAGATGCTCCAGGCAGCTCTGGAGAATATATCCGCTGCTGATTCCGTCACAGTCAAAATCATTGGCAACCATAATCCTGTGTCCTGCCCTGATATGACTGCGGATGATCTGTGCCGCCCGATCCGCATCCTTCAGCAGATGGGGGTCATGCAGACTGCTCACATCGGCATGCAGCCAGTTATCCATCTCTTCAAATGTCTCCAGTCCCCGGTTGCGCATCAGCCGTACCAGCACCGGATCCACTCCCAGCTGCTTCCCCAGTCCAGCAAAATCCGCCTTTTTCGTTGCCAGAATCCAACGCTCCATCTCTGATTTCCTTCCTGAATTTCTGAATATACCATTTCCTCTCCGATTATTTTCCTGCAGCTTCCCCGTCGGGTACCTGCCCGCTGCAGATACTGATGCAGAAAATCCGGTGAACCCCTGCCTCCTTCAGCTTTCTGCTGCAGGCCTCCATGGTACTTCCCGTTGTATAAATGTCATCGATCAGCAGTACTGTACGGTATTCCCCCGGTACTTTCCCCGCCACAGTAAATGCTTCTGTAAGATTGCGCAGACGCTGGGCATCATTCAATTCCTTCTGAGGTCTTGTTTTTTTTATCCGGATCAGAAGATCGGTACAGACTTCAGTTCCAAGAGTCTCCCCCAGCTTTTCTGCCAGAATCTCCGCCTGGTTGTATCCCCGCATACGCCGCCTTGCCGGGTGTACCGGCACCGGAATGATCACATCGGGACGCAGCCGTCTCAGGCGCTTTCCGTATTCCCGCATCAGTTCTTCAATATAGAAATCAGCGTATTCCCGGCAGTTATGATATTTGAACCGCAGAACAGACTCTCCCATATAATGTTTTTCATATCCGGGCTTTTTCCCCATAACAGGCTTCAGATAACGCCTTCCATACCGGAAAAGGCTGATTCCGCCGTCAAAGCTGCGCCTGTGTCCGGCACAATCCATGCAATATTCGGTCTCCGACCGGATCAGTGCCTTTCCGCAGCGCTTGCAGACCGGCTCCCGGATCAGATAATATTTTCTCACATATCGTCGGCAGTCGGGACAGATCGTCTCACCTTCCACCGGTACGATTTCGTGACAGAAAGGACACCTGCGCGGAAACAAAAGCTCCTGCAGCTGTTTTTTCACTGTCTCATATGCTTCCCATGCCTTCTCTGCTCTCACGAATCCTCCTCTCCAGTCCGGTGTATCGTTTCATCTTTCTGTCATTGGCAATCATGGCTGCAAATGTATCCGGCAACCCCACAATGCAGACGCAGGATTTCGCACGGGTTACTGCAGTGTAGAGCAGGTTCCGGCTCATAAGCATGGACGGACCGGAAAGAAGCGGAAGAACCACAGCAGGGTACTCACTGCCCTGAGATTTATGTACCGTCACCGCATAGGCCAGTTCCAGTTCATCCAGCATCTTAAATCCATAGGTCACCATATGACCGTCTTCAAATTCCACTTCCAGTTCCTCGGAAAAGGTGTTTATGCAGCGGATGATTCCCGTATCTCCATTGAACACACCCATGCCGTTCTCCAGAACGTAACCCTTGCGTCCACGGACCTCCCACTCCAGCTTGTAATTGTTCTTCACCTGCATCACTTTGTCCCCGACCCTGTAGATCGTATCTCCCACCTCTTTCTCCCGTTTATCCGCTAAAGGAGGATTCAATTGCTCCTGAAGAACTTTATTGAGCTGATCCACGCCGAGAGGCCCTTTGCGCATGGGGGTAAGAATCTGGATTTCCTCCGGTCTGGACTGCACATACCTGGGAAGCTTGTCCTTTACAAGAGCCACACAGGACTGAATCACCGACTGTGGAGAAGTGCCCCGGATAAACAGAAAATCCCTGCTTTTTGCCGCCGGATTCACATATTCCCCGGCATTGATCTTATGAGCATTCACAATAATATCGCTCATGGCTGCCTGACGGAAAATCTTCTCCAGGCGCACCACGGGAAAACACTCTGAACTGATGATATCCTTCAGAACATTGCCCGGTCCCACACTGGGCAGCTGATCCACGTCGCCCACGAGAATAAGGCGGGCACCCACAGGCACTGCCTTCAGCAGAGCATTCATGAGACTGATGTCCACCATGGACATCTCATCGATGATGATTACATCGGCTTCCAGCGGATTGTCCTCATTGCGTTCAAAAAAAGCGGAACCGGCATCCTCATCATCCATCCGGTTGATTTCCAGCAAACGGTGAATCGTCCGTGCTTCACATCCGGTTGCTTCCTGCATCCGCTTCGCCGCCCGTCCTGTGGGCGCAGCCAGCATCACCGAACACTCTTCTTCTTCAAAATACCGGATAATAGAACGGATAATCGTGGTTTTCCCCGTTCCAGGACCACCTGTTACGATCATGAGGCCGGAACGGACCGCTCCCATAAATGCCTCCCTCTGTCTGGTCTCCAGTGTAATGGAAAGCTCCGCCTCGATACCACGCAGCCGGTTCTCCAGCTCCTTTTCCTCTTCTTCATAAGAAATGTTGAGATCATGGAGTCTTCTGGCCGTTTCCAGTTCCGTATAATAATAGTAATTCAGATAAACCCGTTTCTGACCGGCTTCCTCTTTGATTGCCAGTTTTTTATCCATAGCCAGGCTTACAAGAAATTCATCCACCTGCGGCATATCGATTCCCAGAAGATAGCCGGTGTCCCGCACCAGTTCCTCCACCGGCAGGTAGGTATGCCCGGAGCCTGCTGCCTGATTCATCACAAACAGCAGTCCGCTCCGGATTCGAAAATCAGAATCTGCTTCGATGCCGGAACGCACTGCAATATTATCCGCAATCCTGAAACCTACACCGGTGATATCCTCTGCCAGACGGTAGGGATTCGTCCGGATGATACTGTAAATCTCATCCTTATAGGTTTCATATATTTTCAGGGCAAGGTTCAGTCCGATGCCCAGCTGCTGTAAAAAAATAACAGCCTGCCGTCTGTCGCGCTGGCTGATGGTGGACTCGGCAATTTTCATTGCCATCTTCTCACTGATGCCGCGCACTTCCGAAAGACGTTCAGGCTCTTCCTCCATAATACGAAAGGTATCTTCCCGAAACCGGTCCACGATGCGTCCGGCCAGTGCCGGACCGATACCTTTTATGGCGCCGGAACCAAGATAACGTTCAATAGATGCCACATCCTGGGGTTGCTTTACCTCCACAGCGGTTACCTGAAGCTGCTCTCCGTACAGCGGATGCTCGGTCAGCCTGCCCTTTGCCTCTACATATTCCCCTTCGTTTATGTAAAAAAGGCTGCCCACCAGAGTCAATGTACGCTCCCTGGTGGACACCTCCATAACCGTATAACCATTGTCCGGATTTCTGTAGATGATATGTTCCACATAACCGGAAATCTCAGTTAATTCACTCACAGGCCGGATTATTCTTCTCCTACTCCATCATTGGATAACAGTTCAATGTACTTGCCGGTACCGATTGCAACTGCTGTCAGCGGATCGTCAGCGATCGTTGTGTTGATGCTTGTCTTCTCCTGAATCAGAGTATCCAGACCATTCAGCAGGGAACCGCCGCCGGTCATAACGATACCTCTGTCAAAAATATCGGCTGCCAGTTCCGGAGGAGTCTTCTCCAGCACGTTGTGAACCGCATCAACGATTGACATGGCAGGCTCTCTTAATGCTTCCAGAGTCTCATCGGAAGTAATGGTAATTGTCTTGGGGAGACCGGTAACCAGATTGCGTCCTCTGACTTCCATGGTTGCCAGTTCTTCTCTCTTGTAAGCAGAACCGATATTGATCTTGATATCTTCTGCCGTTCTCTCACCGATCAGCAGGTTGTGTTTCTTACGCATAAAACGTACGATTGCTTCATCAAAATCATCGCCGGCAACCTTAACGGATGTGCTGACAACCGTGCCGCCCAGCGAAATAACAGCGATATCGGATGTACCGCCGCCGATATCAACGATCATGTTGCCGCAGGGCTTTGAAATATCAATACCTGCACCGATTGCTGCAGCAACGGGTTCCTCGATGATCTGTACATCTCTTGCACCTGCTGAGTAGGTAGCATCTTCTACTGCCTTCTTCTCAACTTCAGTGGCACCGCTGGGAATGCAGACACTGATGCGGGGCTTTCTTAAAGTCTTTCTTCCTACTGCTTTCTTGATAAAGTACTTCAGCATCTTCTCCGTAACGGTGTAATCGGAGATCACGCCCTGTCTTAACGGTCTTACCGCAATGATATTGCCGGGTGTACGGCCGATCATCAGTCTGGCCTCCTCACCGATTGCTTTGACTTTACCTGTATCACGATCAAAAGCCACTACTGAAGGCTCTTTTAATACAACACCTTTCCCTTTAATGTACACCAGAATGCTGGCTGTACCAAGATCAATACCAATATCAGTTGATAACATTATTATCCTCCCTCTTCTGACATGAAAAGTATCTTTTTAACAATGCAAAAATAACAAAATATTACACGCTAAGTATATCACGACATTTTTTGTTGTCAATTGTAAGTCCCGGAATTCACGAAATTCTCATATTACTTATATTTTCTTCATATTTTTTAATTTTTTTTAAACAACTTTTTCGTCGAATTCTGTATCGCGGCCGGTACAAGCCGGTTAATTCGGGGCATATCCTGCAGCTTCCACAAGGCGCTGGCCCTGGGAAGAGGTAATCCAGTCCAGAAGTTTTCGGGTACCGGAAGAAACCTTCCCTTTCACAACAACACAGTATATCCTGTCTGATAAAGGATATCTTCCGGAGGATATATTGTCATTGTCAGGAAAAACACCGTCTACAGACAGGAGATTGATCCCCCTGTCCACATTCAGACTCCGTGTATGATACAGAAACGAAAAACCTATGGCTCCGCTTTCATTAGAATAGGTAGATGCAGTTTCCGTAATGCCTTCCTCCGAGTCGAGATACCATTCCCTCTCCGGTTCCATCAGAGAAACATTGCCCATGAATTTTTCAAGACGGTTCTGTGTTCCGTTGCCCGTATTGTTCTGATAGGCAACAATATCCGCATCCTCTCCTCCCAGTTCAGCCCAGTTATCCACTTTTCCGGAGTAAATATCCCTCAGCTGTTCCTGTGTCAGTTCCGTTACCACGTTGCTGCTGTTGGTAAAAAATACAAAAGCATCCCACCCCACGGGAATCAGTTCCAGTTGCAGACCTTTTTTCTCAGCCGTTTTCATCAGAGTTTCCGAAGGCTTCTCGGAAAAAACGATATCCGCTTTCCCGGAAAAAAGCTCTTTGTATGCCTGCTCTGTATTGGTAAAACGATAGGGAGATCCCTTCCCGTTCAGTCCTTCTATTGTATCAGGATAAACCATGTTAATTACAGATGAATACAGTGGCAGCAGCGACGCTGAGCCATTCAGCACCGGCAGGTCTTCCGTCAGCAGAAGCAGTGGTTCCTCATCCAGCCTTCCCAGAGCGGACATCTCATTAAAGGGCTGATAACGATCCGCATCCACACTGTTATTATCTGCTTCCGTCATGGATTCTATGTAATAATTTCTCCCGTGACATCCCAGAAAAGCAATCAGACCCGCAGTCAGCAGAATCACACTGAGAATCCGGCAGATTATTTTAACGCGCCGGTTCTTCACAAACATCCGGACCGCAAGTGGAATCTGAAAACTCAGAGCAAGAATCAGCGTCAGCAGTGTATTGGTCTTGACAAAAAAGGCCAGACCAATCAGAGCCGCCGCCTCGGCCACTGCCGCAGCCACCAGTCCCATAATTCTTTTACGCATACTGCCGCATTCATCCCCCGACAGACTGTTTCTCACAAAAATACCTCCGTATCAAAAAGAATACAGTTTACATTTTACCATTTTTCTCAGGCTAATACTATAAAGATTCCATGAAAAAAATAAAATTAAACAAAATAAAAAGGGAATTTTAAGAAAACCTTAAAACTCCCTCTGTCCGGTATTCTGTTTTTATTCTTCTGATGCGGACTTTCGATTCGAGCGTTCAGATCCGATCCACCCGGCCGGTTCTGTCTGCTTCATATCCATCCATCTGCTTCAGACGGCGCCTGAAAATATCCGACTGAATTACATAAATCATGCTCTGGTACGCGGGATGTTCCAGAAAACGGCTGTGGAATACCAGCTTCAGATCAGCTTTCTGAAGCGGAATAAATTCCAGATCCGGAAAACGTTCCAGAACACTCCGGCTTCCCACTGCCACATCCGCCTGTCCGCTGTCAACTGCCGCAGCCGCAGCCAGAGCGGAAATGTTTTCCCTGCTGCAGATATTGAGCTGCTCCGGATCGATACCGGCATCCTTCAGACATTGATCCAGCATAATCCGGCAGGTACTTCCTTTCTCGCCCCTCATCACACGTGCGCCGGAAGACACCAGCTGAAGGACATTGTCTATCCTCAGCGGATTGCCTTTTTTCACATACATCCCATAGGTAATTTCCGCCACCTGTACACTTACCAGGCTCATGCCCGGAACCATGTAATGCATCGGATTGTCCTGAAATCCCCCGGGGACAGGAACAAATGCCATATGCACCTTTTCAAAATAGAGGGAATACAGACTGTCGTAGAAATTCAGCGAATGCTGAATCACGGGCAGACTGTCCGGTTCCAGCTGAAAATAGGCGCAGAATATGGAAATCAGTTCATCCTGTCCACCTATGATGAGTCCGTTATTATGCTGCAGGTAATCTCTTGTCCGCAGTATATTGTCCGCTGCCTCCGCCATGGGAACCGGCTGAACCGGTGTGCTGCTCTTTTCCTGACCGAAACCGGATACAGTTCCTGTTCCGTCCGAATCCTGTTTCAGGTAAGTATCCAGATCACTCCTGCTGATTCGGATCTGTTTGCCGACTTTGGAAGCAGGCAGCCTGTTTTTTTTGATCAGGTCATATACTGTGGTTTTTTTGATCTTCAGCAGATCAGCCACTTCCTGTGCTGTGTAAAAAGTTTCCATATTATAAGTCCTGTTCTTTATTACGAGTTCTGATCTTTTCTGTTCAGATTGTCCGCCAGAGTAAAATATCAGTCATCCACACCGATCATAACATTAGAAGCCTTGATCAGTGCGTATGCATCAACGCCTTCCTGAAGTCCAAGTTCTTCCACTGCTGCATTGGTAATCGTAGATGTAATACGGTTTCCGCCTCCGATATCAAGGACTACGACAGAATTAACCGCACCTTTCTGAATTTTAACAACCTTGCCTTTTAATTGATTTCTTGCACTGATTTTCATAACCTAATCTCCTTTTCTGATAAACAGCCATTACTCTTGTGATTATTTTATAATTTTTCTTTTCATACATTATTTATTTTAATACATTTTCTACATTTATGCAACCATATCATTGCAATAGAAGAAATCATTATCGCTCATAAGTGAATTTCTGTGAATTAAACCAAATTAAACTGTATAAAAGTAATCAAAAATGCATATTTTCAACATATTTATATTGACAATAACACATTTTTACGATAATATAATTTTAGATATAAAACTATTTAAAACAGCTTTAAACAATTTTAAACTTTACAATAATGAACGTAAAAGGAAGGAGCAATCATGAAAAAACTTTATTCACGTATTTTTGCTTTTATGCTGGCTGCAGCAATGCTGCTGACCGCATGCGGAAGCAGTTCCGAAAAGGAGACTCCCGCAGAAACCGCCGCCCCCTCAACCGAGGCTGCCGGAGAAACTGCAGCTCCCACCGCTGCTGAAGGCCAGGAAGCAGCCGAGATCCATGTATTTATCGCTGCCAGCCTGAAAGATGTTATGGAAGAACTGAAGACCATGTACAATGAAAAACATCCTGAGGTTACCATCACCTACAGTGCCGACAGTTCAGGTACTCTGCTGACCCAGATTGAAGAAGGTTTTGAATGTGATATTTTCTTCTCTGCAGCTCAGAAGCAGATGAATACTCTGCAGGACGAAGACAATCTGATTCTGGATAATAAACGTGCCAATGTTGTAAACAATCAGGTTTGCGTTGTCAAAGCAAAAGATGCCGAAACACAGGTTACCGGTCTTGAAGACATCGAAAAGGCTTCCAGCATCGCACTGGCAGACGGAAGCGTTCCCGTTGGCAAATACACGCGTCAGGCACTGGTTAACCTGGGCAAGCTGGAAGCAGCTGATGACGTTTCCGCCATTACCACTGCACAGGTTTCCGAAGCTCTGAGCGGTGTTGAGATCAGCGAACAGGGCAACGTAAGCAAGGTTCGTACTGCTGTTGCAGAAGGTTCCTGTGAAGTTGGTACCGTTTACTACTCCGATACATACGGACATGAAAGTGAACTGGATATTCTCCAGAAAGTAGACTACAGCCTGACCGGCGATGTTATTTACCCCGTATGCCGCGTTGTAAACAAGGAAGCAGATGATGCTCAGACAGCTGCTGCTGATTCTTTCTATGAATACATCCTTTCCGATGAAGCAGCTGCTGTATTTGATAAATATCTGTTTGACACCAGCGTAGAAAGATAGTATGATAAAAGATAATCAGTTCACCTTTTAACCACCAGACAATTCGGAGAACTGGTTATCAGTCTTCCGATGTTGTCATTTACAGGGCTCACGTTCTATCTGTGGGCCCTTTCTTATATGTGTCATTTTCATCATTGTATATAAAGGAGCACACTATGGAGGATTTACTGAATCTGTTATCCGGACTGGACTGGAGCCCCCTTTTTATCTCCCTGAAAACAGGTGTGGTTGCTACCATCATTTCATTTTTTCTGGGAATATTTACCGCTGCCAGGCTGCTTCACGCCCGTCCGCGTACCCGCGCCATTCTGGACGGGATTCTGACGCTGCCAATGATTCTGCCGCCTACTGTTGCCGGCTTTTTCCTTCTGCTTATTTTCAGCCTGAGAAGACCTTTTGGCAGTTTCCTGTATGACACATTTGATATCAAAGTCGTACAAAGCTGGCTTGGGTGTATTCTGGCTGCCACTGTTATTTCATTCCCGCTCATGTACCGCAATGCCAGAGCAGCATTTGAGCAGGTGGATATCAACCTGATTTATGCAGGGCGGACGCTCGGCATGTCAGAAACCCGTATCTTCTGGCGCGTGGTACTCCCTGCTGCCGGTCCCGGTGTAGCCAGCGGCACCATCCTTACATTTGCCAGAGCGCTGGGCGAATATGGTGCTACATCCATGCTTGCCGGCAATATTCCCGGCAAAACTGCAACAATTTCCCAGAGAATTGCCATGGTTATCCAGGACGGCGATTATTCAACGGCAGGGATATGGGTTGCCATCATCGTTATCATATCATTTGTAATCATCGTGCTTATGAATCTGTTGGCAGGACGAGGTCAGCATAACATCCGCACCTGGTAACAGAAAGGACTCCCTATGTCATTAGAAGTACATATCACTAAAAAACTGAATCATTTTATTCTGCAGGCTGATCTTTCCAGTGATGGAAACTGTACTGGTATTCTGGGTGAATCCGGCTGTGGAAAAAGCATGCTCCTGAAATGTATTGCCGGGATTGAAACTCCCGACAGCGGTTCCATCACACTGGATGGACGCGTGTTATTTGATTCAGAGAAGAAGATTGATCTCCCGCCTCAGAAGAGGAATACAGGATACCTGTTTCAGAATTATGCCCTGTTCCCCACCATGACCGTGTACGAAAATATCGCTTCCGGCATTCGTGCCGGCAAACGGTTCCTGTCCCGCAGTGAAAGGGAGCAGATTAAAGCTGCAGTAAAAACCCAGATTGAACGCTGCCGGCTTCAGGGGCTGGAAAACCAGTATCCTTCCAGTTTATCCGGAGGCCAGCAGCAGCGTACCGCTCTGGCCAGAATGCTTGCTGTAAACCCTTCCATGATCATGCTGGACGAGCCTTTTTCCGCTCTGGACAGTCATCTGAAAGATGCCATGCAGCGGGAAATGCACGAAATCATCCGGAATTATGCAGGCAATGTACTGATCGTATCCCACAGCCGGGACGAACTTTACCGCCTCTGTGACTCCCTGTACGTCATGAGTCAGGGCCGTTTTATCAAAAACGGGGCGATCAAGGATGTTTTCAGGACCCCCGGAAGCGTAAAAGCTGCTGTTCTTACCGGATGTAAAAACATTACACCGGTGCAAAAAATTGACGATTATCTGCTGGAAGTTCCCGAGTGGGGTCTCAAACTGACACCTGCTCTGCCTGTAACGGATGATATCACTCACATAGGCATCCGTGCTCATTTCTTCCATCCGGTCATTCCCTCCGAACATTTTTCTGAACACCCTGACGCTGTGTCAGAACATTCTCTCACTCAGACCGGATCTGATACTGTCAATCAGTTTCAGGCACAGATTGTTCAGTTGGAAGAGCAGCCCTTTGAATATGATTATTACCTCAAAACTGCTGGCGGAACACAGACTTTCGTCTGGAAAACCCACAAGGGTTACGGACCGGAAAGAAAACCCGGAGACCGGATTACTTTTCAGGTTGCCCCGGAGGACGTTATGCTCCTTTCCGATTAAAAACGGCATTCCTGAAATCTCCTTATGTGACAGTTTTTCTGTACGGAAAAGCTTCCTGCCGGATGTAAAAAACTGTTTTTCCCGGAGACTGTAAAGCTGTTTGCCATCAAAAAAACCTCCCTGCACCGGGAGGTTTTTTATTCAGAATTTTACGGATACTCAAATTATCCGTATAAATATTGGTACGATAAATCTGTTGATACAATCAGCAGATTGGCACCATCATCCACCAATCTGTGACATGTTCAGATTGTTCTCATTTCTGATCTCATCTTCCAGGAAACGGTGCCCAACCGGCTTTTCATTGATTGTCCGTGTGATCAGTTTCTTCAGTTCTTCATCGGAAGCGCCGGTACGCATGGGAAGCTTCAGATCATTGCCGGTGTTGTACTGAAGACAGGTTTTCAGAAATCCCTGGGAAGTCAGGCGAACCCGATTACATTCACTGCAGAATTTGTGGCTGATTGCACTGATAAAACCAATCTTCCCCTGAAATCCTTCAAAACTATAGTAATGGCACGGTCCATTGCCAAGTTTTCCCTGATAAATCTCTGACCTTCCGAATTCAGCTTCCAGCTGTCCAAGAATTTCATCCTCTCCCACAAAACGATAGTTTTTTCCGTATCCGATGGGCATCATCTCGATAAAACGCACATGAATCCGATGATCTTTTGCCAGAGATGCGATTTCGGACAGATCCTGCCCCGGAAGGCCCATGGGCACACAGTTGATCTTCAGCGAAATATCAGGGTATTTCAGGGCCGTTTCAATGCCTTTTTGAACCGCATCCAGCTGATCTCTTCTTGTAATCTTCGCATAGAGCTCACGGTCCAGTGTGTCCAGGCTGATATTGATGCTGTCAATTCCCGCATCATGAAGTTCTTCCATAAGTTGTCCCAGAAGAATCCCATTGGTAGTAAGCGTCACCTTTTCAATACCCGGAATTGCTTTCAGCCGTCCGGCCAGCTTCGGAAGATCTTTCCTCACAAGAGGTTCTCCTCCTGTCAGCTTGATCTTTTTCAGACCGGTTCCGGCCATGATTTTACAGATTCTCACAATCTCACCATAGGTCAGCACCTCCTCATGAGATGTCATCTCCAGTCCTTCCTCCGGCATACAGTACACGCAGCGCAGATTGCAGCGGTCAATTACGGAAATCCGCAGATAATCGATCACTCTCCCGTATGAATCTATCATTTTATATTACCTTTCCCCTTTTTATATTACCCTTCGTTTCTATGAAGTGTTTTTCGTTTTTACAGAAGATATCCTTTTACCAGTGCTCCCGGCTCCATAGCAGGACTTCCCTGGGGAATCTCAGCAATGATATTGCATCCATGCAGCGGATGAAGAATCCCGTTGCCCTGTGAAGGCGTCACACTGATATATGCTTCACCATCCCGGATAACCAGTCTTCCCGGCACAAAACGGCGTACAAAGTTCTTTTTACTGAAACCTTCCAGAAGCCGCACCTGACAGCGCTCCAGTTCATATGCTTTTCTTCCGCCCAGTTTGCGTAAAGCCGGAATTCCGATCATAAAGCATGCCATGGCTGCTGCAGAAGGATTCCCTGACAGACTGATCACCGGCTTTCCCTGATAAAAAGATGCAAGGAAAGCTCCTCCGGGCTTCATCTGCATCTTCCAGAACAGCACATCGGCATGCAGGATTTCCATACTCTTCTGAAGCATATCGTAATCTCCCACAGATACACCGCCTGTAGTAAATACCATGTCTGATTCCCGGCAGGCATCGTCCACCGCCCCGGCAATCAGATCCGCATCATCCGGCACGATCGGCCTCATCTTAACCTGTGCACCATTGGCCTCCAGAAATGCTTTTAATGTATATATACTGGAATTGCGGATCTTCCCCAGCGGAATGGGGGCATTGATGGGAACCAGTTCGCTGCCGGTACTGATCAGGGTAACCCGGGGCTTTTTATAAACGGGTATGAGATCAAAGCCAAGCCCTGCCAGAATTCCCAGATAAGCAGGTGAAATAACGGTGCCCTCCGATAACACAGGTGCTCCCTTACTGATGTCTTCTCCCACCGGTACCACATTGCAGTTTTCTCTGTAAGGATGCGTCAGGCGCAGAATTTTTTCATCCGCTTCCACCACCTCATATTTTTCAATGGCATCCGCACCTTCCGGTACGGGAGCACCGGTCAGAATCTTGACTGCCTGCATCCTTCCCACCGTATGTTCCGGTGCTTTTCCTGCCGGAATCTCCTCAATAATCTCAAAAACTGCCGGATGTTCCGGCGAAGCATCCACAGTATCTTCCGCCCGAAACGCATACCCATCCAGCGGCGACCGCCGGAAAGGAGGAATATTCTCCGGTGAAATAAGATTGTCAGCGAGAACTCTTCCGCAGGCATCCTCAGCAGCTGCCATCTCCTTCCCCACACATCCCAGACGGTCAATAACCAGCTTCAATCCTTCCTCAATACTTACCCCTTTTAACATCATTTCCCTTTCCTCTGTAAAAATATTTTTCGCAGCCATTCAGCATCTGTGCGTCAATAGAATAATCAACATATCTCTTATTGATTTTTTCTATATTTTATCACAATTAGACAATTTTTACAACATTTTCAATCGCAGAACCTGTTGAGAATTCATAATTCATCGGCTGAAACATAAGAAAAAGTTACCGTTCAGAGCCAACCTCGAAGGCACTGCCCGGCTCTGAACAGCAGCAAAAAACTGCATGGCGATTAAACGCCATGCAGCATATTTCCCGCTCCGCCCGGACAACAGAATCTGTTATCCGGCCAAAGCATCATATATTGTTACACTATTATTACAAACTCAGTATCTTAGTACCGGCAAAGCTCACACTCGTAATCTGCCTTCTCAACCTTAACAGCTGTTACTTTATATTCAGGTGTCTTGGAGAAGTCATCCAGGTGATCGCCTACCAGCCAGTTGGAGTTACCATCCAGGAAGTGGAAAGGCATCCAGCACTGACCGGGTTTGCACTTGTCAGATACGTCTGCGTAAGAAGCAATCTTACCTTTGGGTGAGGATACATATACTCTTTCGCCATCGGCGATACCCAGTCTTGCAGCATCTTCCGTATTCAGCTCGATGAAGGAACGAGGTGCAATCTCATTGATCTCAGGCTGCTTGCCGGTCATGGCAACAGCATTGTAGTGATACAGAATACGTCCTGTCATCATGATCAGAGGGTATTCTTCGCTTACCTGCTGTGTGGAAGGCTGGTATTTTGCAGGATAGAAGTAACCAAGTCCTCTTGCAAACTTGCCAACGTGCATGATCGGAGTACCGGGGTGTTCCCTGGAAGTACAAGGCCACTGGAGACCGCGTCCGCCTACTTCATCGCTGTCCAGTCTTTCATGACTGATACCTGCGAAGGAAGGTGTTACGGAAGCGATTTCATCCATGATCTCTGCAGGTGTCAGAAGCGGCTGAGGATAGCCCATACGCTGCATGATCAGGGTGAAGATCTCTGTATCAGGTTTGGTACCGGGGATACTGATTGCTTTACGTACACGCTGCACACGACGCTCTGTATTAGAGAAAGTACCTTCTTTCTCAAGATAGGAACGGCCGGGCAGGATTACGTCTGCATATTTAGCGGTTTCTGTCATAAATAATTCATCAACTACCAGGAAATCAACGCTTGTCAGCGCCTTGATTACATGATTGGTATCAGGGTCGGTAACAACCGGGTCCTCACCGAAGATGAACAGACCTTTGATCTTGCCTTCGACCATGTCATGGAAGCATTCGGTAGCCATACGGCCGGGCTTATGGTTCAGCTCAGTTCCCCATGCCTTTTCGAATTTAGCCATAACGTCGGGGTTCGCAACCTTCTGATAACCGGTGAAGTCAACAGGAGATGCACCCATATCGCAGGCACCCTGTACGTTGTTCTGACCACGGATCGGGTTAACGCCGCAGCCTGCTTTACCAATCTTACCAACCATCATAGCCATATTGGACATGGACATAACGCCCTCTGTACCTGTATGATGCTCGGTTACACCCAGGCAGTACATAATAGGAGCTCTGTCAGCTTCTGCGTAAATGTGAGCTGCTCTGACCAGATCATCAGGATCGATTTCGCAGATCTCAGCAACCTTTTCAGGTGTATATTCTTTAACTATAGCAGCAAGCTCGTCAAAACCTTCTGTTCTGGTTTTAACGAATTCTTCATCCACCAGGCCGTCGCGAATGAAGATATGCATCATACCATTCGCAAACGCAACGTTTGTACCAGGTTTCACACGAAGATGAACTTCTGCTTTCTTAGCAAGGTCGGTGATTCGGGGATCAACCACGATAAGTCTTGCACCTCTTGCTACAGCCTGACGTACCTGCATACCAATAACTGGATGAGCTACTTCAGGATTTGAGCCAACCAACATAATCGCATCTGAATCATGAGTGATATCAAAGATGGTATTGGTCATAGCTCCGGAACCTAACGTCTTTGCCAAACCGGCAACAGTAGGAGCGTGTCAAACACGGGCACAGTTATCGGTATTGTTTGACTTGAATGCCGTTCTTACCATCTTCTGAAGCATGTAGATATCTTCATTGGTTGAACGTGAGCAAGCAAAACCGGCCAGTGCCTCACCTCCAAATTGATCTCTGATTTCTGTAAATTTGCTGGCAACCAGATCGAGAGCTTCATCCCATGTAGCTTCTTCGAATTCGCCAGTTTCATGATTCTTAATTAATGGAGTCGTTAATCTTTCATCACACTGAGCAAAGTCAAATGATGCGGAACGACCCTTAACGCAAAGCAGGCCTCTGTTGGAAGGACCGTCTGCTGCTTCCACGTCAACAACCTTGTTGTCTTTTACATATACGTAATACTGACAGCCTGTTGCGCAGTGAGGGCAGGTGGTGAGAACCTTTTCAACTTCCCAGGGTCTGTAAAGTCTGCGTTTCTTCATGGACAGAGCACCTGTAGGGCAGGCCTGTACACAGTTGCCGCAGGATTCGCAGTTGGTATCGATCCAGTCTGCACCAAAAGGTGTACCAATCTGAGCTTTGAATCCTCTCTTTGTGGTATCAATGCAGCCGCGTCCAACCAGTTTATGGCAGGTATTTACACAGCGGTGGCACAGAATACACAGATTCGGATCGTAGTTGAAGAATTTGTTTGTGGTATCAATCGGCTTATCAATTCTTTCACCTTCGAAAGAACTTTCTTTAACACCGTAGTCCCAGCAGTACTGCTGTAATTTACAGTCACCGTTTGCAGGACAGGCGAAGCAGTTTGTTTTATGGTTGGACATTAACAGTTCCAGAACACCTTTTCTGGACTCAATGACCCGTTTGCTCTTCGTGAAAACAACGTTGCCGTCAGCAGCAGGGAACGAACATGCTGTAACAAGTTTAGGCATGCCCTGAATCTCTACCATACACATACGGCAGGATGCTTCCGGGAATAAATCCTTGATATAACATAAAGTAGGAATTTCAACTCCGGCTTTTTCGGCAGCCTGTAAAATGGTGGTGCCGGGTTCAACCTGGACTTTAATTCCATCAATGGTTACGCTAATCATGAATTATCCTCCTTTCTTCTGAAATTCTATATAAAATATCTGATTGTTGAATAAATAAGGAAATCAGGCTTTATAAACAGCTTCCTTCTTACACTTGGACATACATACGCCGCACTTCACGCACCTGGAAGGATCGATGCTGAACGGTTTCTTCTTCTCTCCGCTGATTGCGTCTGCAGGACAGTTCTTTGCACACAGTCCGCATCCGATACAC
>JALFLM010000060.1 GCA_022774705.1 Lachnospiraceae bacterium
TGAATGTCAGACGGCACATTGTGGGAGGCGCAAACCGCACTTTGATTTCGGTGAAGTTGCCTCTCCGATTGTGCCGTACCGGCACTTGCCGCAGACTCTTCGCGGGTTGACCGCAGATTGTCGTAGTCTTGTTTGAAAGGCAGCCCGTGCTGCTTTTGAAATAAGGCCATGACAGGAGTCACAGCCTTATAAATGTACTTTGAAAACTTCATCAGTACAGTCCCTGATTGTCAACAGCCGCACGGATGATCTCGGCATCAATGACTTTTTTATCCTGCTGGGAGCCAATGGTCAGGGCATCCGTCATCAGGTTGTCAATGAGACGTGGATTGCCCTGTGTAAAGCTGTGCACGGCTGCAAGCGCCGCCGGATCAAGGATCGTTGAGGAGGCACCGGCCAGCTGGATTTTGTGCAGGATGTATTTTGATACTTCATCATCGGACAGTCCGGCGTAGTTATAATGGACGGTGATCCGCTGGCGCAGCGCTTCATGCACAGGCTTGCGGAGCGTGTCGTTGAGGTGCGTTTCCCCGCACAGTATCAGAGTAAAGTAATTCACGGAATCATAGCCGTAGTTCATGAGCATCTTGATGTCATTGAGAATGCCGGTACTCAGGTACTGAGCTTCATCAATGGCAAGAAGGAGCGGCTGTCGTTTTTCTTTGCAGAGATACGTGATCTGCTCCTGAATTGCCTGAAACATACCGGTCTTGCCGCCTTTGTCGGAGACTCCGAGAATGGCGCAGAGCTGTTTGTAAAAGTCGGCAACACTGATGGTGGAAAGGCACAGGTATTCCATGTGGTACAGGCTGGGATTTAAACTTGCTGCGAAACAGCGCAGGGCATAGGATTTTCCCATGCCGGGTCTGGCAGTAAACACACCGATGCCCCGGATATCCTTGAGATAGTTCAGGCGGTTTGTCATTTCCGTAAAGTCTCTGGAAATAAAGTGGTCCTTTTCTTTCAGCTGCTGCTTGTCAAAAGGATTGAAGGTAAGTCCGTAGTAGGCGTTGTACATCAGGATTCACCTCCTGCCTTTGAGTAATCAATCGCCGGAAGATTGTTCCTCTTCGTGTGGCAGTTGTCATTGCGGTTGGTCTGACGGATAGGAAACTTTTCACCCTCAGACAAGATGTAAGCCGAGGTCATGTCGTCCGGAAGATAACGGACATCCACTTTTGCAGAGATGAACTGCATGGGAACATCATAGCAGACCTTGTCAATGGTGATGGTGGAATCCTTGCGCACCTTACGGGTGATACGGTTGTAAAAACAGTCATCCAGCCACTGTCTTGACTGAGGTCTGCGCGGATGGTCTTTGGAAGCCTGATAGCGTTCCAGAGGAATTCCATCAATGCCCCGGTGGAAGGTGGTGTTGTAGTCACGTATGTAATCTTTGAGCATCCCGTTGAACTGTGACAGGGAAGTGACGGCACCTATATCCAGTGTATAAAGCCAGCGTTCCTTGAGTGTGCGGAAATGCCGCTCGACCTTGCCCTTGCTGGCTCCGTCACGGATTTTCGTATGCAAAAGCAGGATGCCGAGGGATACGCAGATCATGGAAAGCTGTTCATTCGAGTAGCTGCATCCATTGTCTACATAGAGTTTATCGGGAATTCCGTAGGTGGCAATGGCATCTTTTAACACCTTCTGGAAGTTGCAGGCATTGTCATTGTAGAACAGTTCACCTCCGACCAGAAGTCTGGAATGGTCGTCAATGATCATGATGCAGTAGACGCGTCTTATCTGCCCGTCCTCTGTGATGTGTGGAAGATAGCAGGTATCGGCCTGCCAGATTTTTCCGAATTCATCTTCTTCAAAGGCTTTGCGGTCACGGAGATTTGGGTCCCTGGCGGATTTCAGGTCGTTGTGTCTTATGAAACGCTGGACGGAATCAACACTGACAGTGGCTGGGATAAAGGATTCCCGTACCAGATGTCGGTAGATCTGGGTGGCATTCATGCGGGGGTGTTCTTTCTTGATACGGTAGATTTCGGCAATGGCATCCTCGTTCAAGACACGGGGAATGCCTTTGTCAGAGCGGGTACCCGGCATCAGGGCATCCAGCCCGCCAATGCTGTACTGGGATTTCCATTTTTCCAGTGTTTTATAACTGTAGGTGACGGTGGAACCATCGGGAAGTGTCAGTGGAGATGCTGTGACGCGTTTGTAGTAGGCGGTAGCCGAGGCATCCGGATAAAGCCCCTGGATGACAGGGGCGATGAGAGCGAAGCGGAACTGTGCCACTTCGGCATCATGTCTGGTTGTTTCATTGTCTTTACGCATGGTAAAAGTCCTCCTTCTTATGTTTTCTACATCATAATCGAAGAAACTTCCGGTAACCATCCCATGGTCGTGTGGTCAGAAAATGGAGATATCCGGGATGAAAACGGTCTGGCGGTACCGTGCGTTTTTCGGAGATGCCGGTATGGGATTCCGGTGCGACTGGAGGAAGGAGCGCGATGAACGCCGGATAAACTCCATGGAGAAGGATGAGTAGCTGTCAGCAGCGGCAAGGTTCTTCAGAAAAGAGAAATCTGAAACTTCAGCATCCGCTAACAGACCAAGCCATTCCTGCTTGTGGGATTTGAAAAGGTCGATCCATTTGAAAAGCTGGTTCCGGGAGATGCCATATCTTTCGCAGAGATGCTCAATGGTGTAAAATCCAGCAAAGTATTCACCGAGGATGCGCAGGACAAAGAACAGGCTGTAGCTGGAGTAAGGGATGATGATATCCGGAAGGATGGCATGTGCATGATTACGGTTGTCACAGAAGACCCGCAGGATGCAGAGATCTGATTTTTCCTGTTTGCCGGATTTAAAGTCGATGATAGCTCTGCCGTAGTAGTCATGAATGTGGCAGTTTCCGGTACTTCCGCAGATGGGACAGGTCTCCCGTTCGGGCCGAAACTGGTCCATATAGGAATCAAAGAGAGATTTTGATGAAGTTTTTATACGAATTATCTTGCAAAATAGTAAGTTTTTTCTTATCATAATAATGTAAGGTGACTGCTAATAGGACAGGCAACCATATATTAGGGCATGACCCTGCAGCGGACCTGTTTTGCAGCACTTGAATTGGTGAAGAGAAAGAACGAACTGTGGTAGGTGGGTTCTTTCTCTTTTTCTATTGGTTACGAAAAGACTATAGGGGAAAAATGGGAAAAGGTCAATAGGGCAGAAAAAAACGTGCCGTAAAAAACAGCACGTTAGAATAGACGATATGAAGGAGATGCCGGATTTAATCTGCGGTAAAGCTGCCGTAGGTGGGAACTATAATTCGACGCGTGACAGTATGAATTCGAGGAGTGGTATGACCAACTGGGCGGTGCTGACAGCCCTCTGGCAGATGCAATCATTGATCGTATTGCACATGACAGTTATCGTATCAACATCACAAGCATAGATGCTGAGCATGACATCTCAATGCGTGAGGTATATGGATTAGACAAGGCATTACGCGAGTAAACTCGCACAAGCGGTTTCCGTTAGTCCGGACAGGCAGTTCCCTACCTGCCGGACTTGCGGTGTTAC
>JALFLM010000073.1 GCA_022774705.1 Lachnospiraceae bacterium
CTTTCGCAGACGCAATCCTTTGGATTATTCTTCACAAAATACATTTTCACATCTGATCTGCCTTTTTTCTTAAAATTGGGGAAAGCACTCTGATGTTTAAAAAATCTTGTGAATGCGGTATATCCATCCTCAATGGACTTCTTTACTGCTTTTGAGTACACATCCTTAATCCATGCTTTATCAGGATGATTCGGAATGTATTCGTTATTAAGCCAGACACTGAAACTTTTACCTGTCATGAACTTTTCGCCATGATCGTGAAGTTCTTTGTTGTAAGCAATGTAGAAATTATAAACATATCTGCAGGTGCCAATAGTTCTGTTAATTTTGAACTTCTGTTCCCGCGTCGGATTTATTTCCGTTTTGAAGCTCTTCAGCAATTTCCTTATCCTCCTTTATTTTCTTTTTATACTTGCGAAGCCCATACAGCCTGCACGAGAAAACATGAAGGATGGAAACAATATCCTGCACGAGTTCTTCCCGTGGTGACAGTTCTTCGTTGTTCACTACTACTATGATTGTATTAAAATTGAAGATATTGGTCGTAAGTGTAATAACGCCTGTCAGTTGGAGTGCGATTTGCTTTCAGAGTTCCTTCCCTATCCCAACGCTGTAGGGTTTTAACAGAAATGCCTGTTAATTCTGCAAAATCTTTCGGTTTGTAATTTTTAATATTCGACGTATTCATAAATATACCTCCATAAGTATATTTAAACATATCTTATCACTTTTGTTAATATTTTTTACTACTTAAATTTTCCTCCTCTGCACACAGACCACAGGCAGGGAGAGCCGGTTAAACCGGTCCGCAGCTTTATCAGACCCGCAGTTCCCGGAAATACCGGTTCTCTGCGAGTATAAAAAAAGACCCTCCTATAGTGAGAACAGTTCTCCTATAAGACGGTCTTGCCTGCATTACCAGTCACAATCCACTAACATTTGATTGTCTTTATACATCATAGTCTAACATACGGCAGCGTCGTGTGTCAAGCACAAAATCTGCCGGAAGCCGGCTTCTGTTCAGAGCGGGTTACAGTTCCGATTTTGCCTGAGAAATAAACGACATCCTATTCTGCCGGATCCTCTGCACCAGCATCATCAGCCGGTTCTTCTCCATCAGAATCCATATCCCCAAAGCCGTAATCACCTTCAGCAAAATCACCATCGCCGTCACCGAAATCAGAACCCAGCTCCCATTTGCCGTCCGCATAGATACCGGTCATAATATCGGTTCCATCTTTTCTGACGAATGCATTGCAAAGATAGGTGCCGTCTCCGGCTTCCCATTTGTAGCTGTAATAATCGACACCATCCACATTGACAACCTTTTCGTATGTAAATACATTTCTGTCACCGCTGCCTTTATCTACAGTTCCGAATTCTTCTATAAGAAGTTTTTCCGCCTGTTCTTCAGAAATCGGTGCCTTCGTTGTTTCCTCCTGCGGCTTTTCTGTCGTCTCTTCTTCCCGGGATGACGGTTCTGTTGTCTCCTGTGTGGAAGCTTCCGTTTCCTCTGCAGATGTTTCCGACTCTTTTGCGGATGTTTCTGTTGTTTCCTGTATGGAAGCTTCTGTCTCCTCTGCCGTATCTGTTTTTATCACAGCTCCGGCTGCCGCAGAAGCTGCTTCCACCTCCGTCAGCGTTTCGTCTTCGTTCTTTCCGCATCCTGCCGCACTGACAGCTAAAGTCAGAATCATTAATCCGATAAATAAATATTTCTTCATTATATTACCTTCTTTAACATTACAGATAGATTTCAGACTGATTTACAGCCTGATTTATTCTCTGCATATTAACACAAAGATGGACGAACCGCAAGCTTTGCGTCGGATTTTATACGAAACTCTGCTCCACTTTGATTACAGCTGTGTACTCCGGATGCTCCAGATGGATTTTCTCCGTCACCTGTCTGCCGATTTCCCCGGCGCGTACCATCTGATCCGCAGGAATCACCAGATCAAAAATCAGATTGGAATTCTTCTGTCCCTTAACCATACGGAAATCATGAAATTTCCATTCAGGATTCATGGATTCGATAATTCTTTTTACCTCTGCTTTTGCGATATTGATCATATCATCATATACCACTACAGGATCCATATGTATGGTTGTTTCACACATGAATTTTTTATTCATACCCCTTTCGATACGGTCAATTTCCTCATGAATATCCAGCACATTATTGGTGCTGTCCACCTCCGCGTGCAGGGAAACCATCAGGCGGCCGGGGCCGTAATCATGGACTATCATATCGTGAATCCCCAGCACCATGTTGCTTTCCATAACATATTTTTCCATAGCCGATACCAGTTCCGGGTCCGGAACTGTCCCCAGCAAAGGCTGTACCGTGTCCTTTGCCGATTCAAATCCGGCTTTCAATACAAAAACGGATACCAGAACACCAACATAGCCGTCAATATTCCGGTTTGTAAAATAACAGAAGATCATCCCCAGCAGAACTGCCGTTGTTGCCAGGCAGTCACTCATGCTGTCCGTTGCTGTTGCTTTCATGGCATCGGAAGAAATCCGGTTGCCCAGCGTTCTGTTGAAATGGGCCATCCAGAATTTCAGCAGAATAGCCAGAATCAGCACACAGACGGAAAACAGTGTCACTTCAATAGCTTGCGGATGAATAATTTTTTCAACCGAGCTTTTCAGCAGTTCCACGCCCATCAGCAGGATCACTGCAGATACAAAAAGTCCTGACAGATACTCGATCCGTCCGTGCCCGAAGGGATGATCCGGATCAGCAGGTTTTCCCGCCATGTGAAAACCGATCAGCGTCACAACAGACGAACCGGCATCCGACAGATTATTAAATGCATCCGCCATCACAGAAACAGAACCCGCCGCCAGACCTGCCACAAATTTTACAAGAAACAGAAACACATTGCACACAATACCAACCATACCGCCCAGCGTACCATAACGGGAACGTACGCCGGGATCTGCCACATTTTCATAATCCGGCACAAATCGTTTTACCAGAAACTGAATCATTACATTTTCCTCCACTTTCTTCTTTCTTACATGCAGTCTTCACTATAGCACTTTTTTCAGCGGATTACCATATAATACCTGCTGCGGAGATTATATGAAGCTTCTTTTGAATATTATACGAAGCTCAGCGAAGGCCGCTGTACGAGGCTGTAATTCTGCGGTAAAACCGGACGGAGACCATGGTTCCGATGCACCATCCCACCGGCCATGCACACCAGATTCCGATCACACCGTAAATGGATGAGAACACATAAACCAGCACCACACGCAGGATCAGATCGGTAAACGTAGCCGTCATAAACTGACGCATGGCCTGAGCGCCCCTGAGTACACCGTCCGCAATCAGCTTGGTGGACACCACCAGATAGAACGGCGAAACGATCCGCAGAAACAGTGTCCCCGCCTGAATCGCTTCCGCAGTTCCGTGGTCCATGAAAACTCCTGTCAGCGCAGGACCTGCCAGCCAGTACAGCAGAATCACCGGTACACAGATTACATAAACCATACGAAGACCCGCCCGATACCCGGGAATAATCCTCTCATGGCAGCCGGCTCCCATATTCTGGGAAATATAATTAGACATACCATTTCCCAGAGTGGTAAATGAAGTGATTACCAGATTGTTCAATTTGATGGCTGCCGAGTAACCGGCCATAACCCCGGTACCGAAATGATTGATCACACTCTGGATCAGAATATTGCCCACGGAAATAAAGCTCTGCTGCAGGATGCTTGGAATGGCCACAACCATGATTTTTTTAAGGATATGCATGGAAAACAACGGTGCTTTTATACCTTTTTCCAGCGCCGACATCCGCCGCAGCACCGTGATCACAGCGGCGACACAGCTGACACCCTGACAGATAAAGGTTGCCCAGGCAACCCCGGCAACTCCCATATGAAATGCAGTAACAAATACGTAATCCACGATGATATTCGCCACAGAGGACACCGCCAGAAAGCGAAACGGCGTAACCGAATCGCCCAGCGCCGAAAAAATACCGGTACTTACATTATAAAAAAACAGAAACAGAAGGCCGCCCGTATAAATATTCATATACAGAAGACAGTCACCAAATACATCCTCAGGCGTATGAATCAGATGCAGCAGCTGCGGTGTCAGACCAAATCCCAGAACCATCAGCGCCAGACACAGTACGCCGGTGGCAATCAGGGATGTACTGACCGCCGTTTTCACATCTTTCAAACGTTTTGCCCCGAACAGCTGCGATACAATAACCGATGTACCGATATTGCACCCAAAGGCAAAGGCCAGATAAATCAACGTAATCTCATAGGAATTCCCCACCGCCGCCAGAGCTTTTTCGCCCACAAATTTACCGGCGATCAGGCTGTCTGCGATATTGTACATCTGCTGAAAAATAACGCTTCCAAACAGCGGAATGGAAAACTTCCAGAGAACCTCCGACGGATTTCCCACTGTCAAATCCTTATTCATAATAACTTTCCTCTCTTTTCTCATCGTTCAGGTATCGACACAAATTGTTCAGGTATCGACACAAATCATTTATGTTTTGACACAACGCTGGTAGTATATCACAAAGTATGGTATAAATATAATGAATATTTTTCAGGATATCCATAGAATCTGTGCATGGAGGAGACAACAAACCATGTCAGCCAGCTTTGATTATTACCGTATTTTTTATTATGTGGGCAGGACAGGAAGCATCACGGCAGCCGCCGGTGCCCTGTATCTGACTCAGCCTACCATCAGCCACGCCATCCGCAATCTGGAAGAAGAGCTTGGCTGCACACTCTTTCTGCGCACAAAAAAAGGTGTCATCATGACACCGGAAGCCAGACAGCTTTATTCTCATATTTCCATCGCCTGCGAACAAATTCTGAAGGGAGAGGAAAAACTCCGGGCCGCGCTGCAGCTTTCAGAAGGCAGTCTCACCATCGGAGCCACGGAAACAGTTCTGCATTTTTATCTGATTCCATGGCTGAAGCAGTACCGCTCCCTGTATCCCGACATCAAACTGAAAATCGCCAACAGCAGCACGCCCGCCACTCTGCAAACCCTGAAGCAGGGAATCCTCGATTTCGCCATACTTGTTATGGATACGGATGAACGTGTGGATAGAAATAGAAGCTGTGAAAATGATTTCCATATTACGCCGCTGGAAAGTTTTCATGATATTTTTGTGACAGGAAATGATTATACTTTTCTGGCAGATAAACCGGTCACTCTGAAACAGCTGACCGGTTATCCGCTGATCTGTCTGGAAAAAGGCACCTGCACCCGCAGCTTTCTGGACAATATTCTGGCCACAGAGCAGATGGAATGGATACCGGATATCGAACTTGCCAACTCCGATCTGATCATGCCCATGGTAACACAGAATTTCGGCATCGGCTTTACGCCGGAGTATTTTGCCCGGGAAGCGCTGGCACAGAAAAAAGCTGTGGCGCTGAATCTGAAAGAAGAAATCCCTGCCCGGTCCATCTGCCTCGTATGCACCGATTCACCGCGCTCGGCAGCCGCGGAAGCATTTATCCGGATGATCAGCCCGGAAGCTTGACAAAAATGTATATTAAATAGCTGCTGTTTCTTTCCGGATTCTCATTTACTCCGCGGTTTCCATCACAAAACGGATATGGAAATCGTGGGGCTGTCCGTCATCATCCCAGAGCCACAGCGCATCTTTTTCATATTCCGGTATTTTTTCCCCGTCGTACTCCATCTGACAGGTTACACAAATCCCGCAGTCAGTAAAACTGAAATCACCATACCCGATTTCATCGACCCGTTCCAGCAGGCCGTCCATACTGCCTGTTCTTTACAGCAAACTTCAAAATGTTCATCCTGGCCCATATCATCCCAGGCTCTGTCCCAGAACAGCTCCTGTCCATCCATATAAGTTTTATAGCTGCGATACTTGCGATACAGATCCACTAATGGGAGCTGCAGACCCATCCCCCATACAAGCACCTTGCCGGTTCTTCTCATTCCCTGGGAAAAGGTCAGTTTTTTTCCATCCTGATTGCAGACAGAAATCCCGAAGATCCATTTTCCCGGTGTAGTCCCGGAAAAAGACAGAAACAGCGGCTCCGCAAGAAACATAATACCCAGGGAAGCAGCCGCCTTAAGAAGATCATACAGCAGACCTGTGATAAAAGGCTGATTCAGAAGACCATTCCATACAAGGGTTACCAGCCAGCCATACAGCTGAAAATCCAGCATCCGGGCCAGAAAACGGCGCCATGGATGCGGTGTAAACAGCTCTCTGTCCGTTTCCGCTGCCATTTTTCCCGGTAAACCATCCGCAGCCCTGTCCCGCTCCTCAATTTCTTTTATATTCATACAAATCCTCCTTCGCTGAGCTTTTCACCATCTGATTTAAAATTATTGCCGCCGTGCAGTCAGAAGCCACGCTCCGGCCAGAGAGGTAACCGGTACAGTCAGGATGACGCCCATACTGGCGGACACCCCCTGCATAACCTCAATTCCGATGGAATACATGTTGATGATCTGCTGATACTGGTAATTATATGCATAGATAAATACCAGTGTGTTGATGGAACCTCCCGTAAATGCCAGAATCAGCGTGTTGGACATGGTTCCCATCATGTCTCTTCCCACATTCATCCCCGAACGGAACAAGTCCCCGGCGGTCAGATTTTCATCAGTTTCCTTTAATTCATTCAATGTGGATGCAATGGACATGCCTACATCCATGACAGCTCCCAGAGCTGCAATCAGAATCCCGGCAAACAGCAGCTCACCGATTCTGATGTCGGTCATTTCGCCTACGTAAACCAGATTTTCTATATCGGACACGTTATAGCCGCTGATTCCGGTGACTTTGCCGAAAATCCAGGCAAAAATACCGGCGATTACAACGCCCGCAACCGTACCTGTCATGGCAGCCACCGATTTTCTGGAAATTCCATCTATAAAGCACATGGTGACCACCGTGGTGACCACCACCACCAGAACTGCTGCCAGTACAGGAGAAACTCCTCTGTAGATCATGGGCAGAAAGATAAAAATGATGCAAAGCATAGTAAAAAGAAGCCCCGCAATGGATGCAAGTCCTTTTTTACCTCCAACCAGTACCACGATTCCGATAAATACGGCAGCCATCAGCCAGACCATGGCCCCCCTGTTTACGCTGTAGACAGAGACCGCCAGCTCGCCTGCCGATTCATTGACAATGGCAATTACCTTCATGCCCTCCTCGCAGTGCGCACCGAACAGGTAACCGGAAGAACTTGTGGCTTCCACCCGTTCTCCTTTGTGTTCACCGGACAGAAGCTCCAGTTCAACTATCTGATTTCCCACGATATTGCCGTTTTCCGTCACATTATCCTTCCTTACGGATACAACCTTTGCCTTTTCAAAGCTGCGTCCTTGCGTTTCCATCAATTCTGTCTTTTCTGTATCCCGGAAAAAAAGAAAGCACAGAATCAGGAGGAGACCGGCTGCTGCCAGAACTCCTCCCTGAATAAACTTTTTATTCACTGTTATATTCATGCAGGTTACTGCCGTTTCACGGCAATCCCCCGGTCAGATTACTTTAATGTAACCCTTACTGTATCGCTGTATGCACCGTAAATGGTCTTTCCGGAAACCTTTTTATACGCACGTACCCTGATATAGCAGGTGCCTTTTTTCGGAGCATTGAAAATACAGGTGGTCTTTGTTGTTTTCTTTGTTACAGCTTTTTTGAAGCAGCTGTTATCCGCATACTGGATTTCATATCCGCTTGCATTTTTTACCGGTGTAATGGAAACCATTACCTTCTTTTTGCCGACAGCCTTTGCAGCTGCTGCAGCTTTGCCCGGTACGGCATCTGATTTCACAATGGTAAAAGTATCATCAATCTTCTCACCATTGTCTGTACGGTAGGTATTGATGGTCAGAGTATGATCTGTTACATCGATGATTGAATAGGTAGGTACATCTTCCTGCCATCTGCCTGCGATATAGGTCTGCATTCTGGGAACAAGATCATAATACTTGCTGCCTGACGAGGAGTTTGCGGTCATATAGAGGATTCCTTCAGGATTGTAAGCCACATCATCGTCTTTCAACTCTTCTACCGCATTCGCATCCATGACACTGTACAGATACTCCAGATAAGCCTTTTCTTCGGGATCTTCCGTATCATCCTGAATATTGCCCGGAGCTGTGAAGAGCTGTGTCTCCTTATCGCCCTTTGTATCCATATCCCTTTCCAGCATCTCATCAAACTCATCATCTGTATAATCGCTGGTGGCTGTTCCACCCAGAAGCATTCTGGAACGTGAGTATGCATGATCATGTCCGGTCAGAACCGCATCCACATCATATTCTTCAAAATAAGGAGCCAGCTGATATCTCAGGTTTGTAATCTCCGGTTCGTTGGAATGCTCTGCAGAGCCGTAAATATCCTGATGCAGCGTTACGATTCTCCATTTGCAGTCGCTATTGGCTGCTGTCGCCTGCTCAATAAACTGCTTGTGCTCTGCCACGTTGGTATCCTGCGTATTCAGCATCATGAACAGAACATCACCATATGTAAAATAGTAGTCACCGCCTACGATACCATTGGAACCCAGTTCGCTGCTGTTGGGCGTGTTAAAATGATAGGTATAATTTGCATTATCCGCATCGTGATTACCTACGGTTGTTGCAACCGGCAGGGATTTCAGAACATCAGGGCTCAGATAACCGGTATATTCGATTTCGCTCTTGGAAGCATCTTTATTTGGGGACTTCTTTTTTGTTGTCTGAATCTGATCACCTGCAGACACCACAAAGCTTGCCTGATTTCCGGTCTTCGCCATGGCAGCTTCCAGAGTAGCTTCCCAGTTGAAGGAATCGCTGCGTACAGAATCGGACTGAGCATTGTAAAACTTTTCGCTGTCCGTTCCCTTTAATTCATTGGAGGAACCGATCTGAGGGTCACCTACGAAAACAAAGCTGAATTTATCAGTGGATTTTGTAGTGTATGCAGCAGGCTCCGTATAACCATTTCCATTATCATAGCTGTAATAGTAGGTTGTATTTTCCTTTAATCCCGTTACCGTTACTTTATTGGAATTGTATTCATTTCCATCGTTGTCTTTTTCGTCTTCAACAGAGGTCTGAACTGCTTCGTAAACCTTTGCATGGCGCATGTTTTTGCCTTCGCCAATGACCATTTTGGGCATTGTGCTTTCTGCCAGCTTCGGACATACTTTTGCAACGATTTTTGCAACAGCGCCTGAAGAAGCCGTTTTCATATTCTTCGGAGTATACCACGCAAAATTCAGCTGTGTGGCATCACTGCCCGGTGTGAGAGAAATCTGTGTCCAGTCTGTTTTTACCGTGTTCCATTCTTCCACCCAGCTTTCCCATTCGGAAGTGTTTCCCATTGCAGCCGCCAGATCAGCAGCATTCGTTTTCCCATCCGGTGCAGCCGTATAATCTCCTGCCAGAGCAGTAAAGCCTCCCGTCGCAAAAAGAGACACTGCCAGAGCTCCCGCAAACAGCTGCTTTTTCCAATTACCTTTCATGTCGTTCTCCTTACCTGTACCATTTCGGTACATCATCATTGCCTGATTTTCGAAAGATATACCCTCGGGCACCCATGCTCCTTCATCCGGCGCACAGGGTATGCTCAGGCAACCTTCCAAAAAAATATTAAGGAGATTATGTAAAAGGGATATGCAGATTTATATAAAATTCATGTAAGTTTTCTGCAAAAAGAGATCTGTTACGCAAGTCAGATAACAGATCTCTTTTTTCTCATTTTTCCGTATTTACTGCCGTTTTTTCTTCTCCGATATCACCGGCCGGTATTCGAATCCGTCTACGCTTTCTTCGAATTCTTCCCTGACCTTCTCCAGCAGCTGCTCGTCCTTCATCAGGCGCAAACCGGTTTTGTACATGCTCCTTGCTGCCAGAAGCATGCCTTTCTGTCCGATGCTCATACCTGCACAGGAGGTCTGTTCCCAGGTGTGGGCCGCCACGCCTACAGGACGGCAGGCGGTTACGATTTCCACCGTGGGGACGATCCAGCTGACGTCAGACACATCGGAAGAACCTCTGGTGTAAAATGATCTTCCCACATAGGGAACAATTCCCGTATGGAGGACCTCATTCTGCAGATAAGGCATCCCTTCATAAGATACATAATTGAGAATGGAATCATTGATGGTATCCGTATCGTAACGTCCCTGCATCTTGGCGGCAAAAGCCAGCTCCTTGTCAGTCCACTGAACGGGGCCGCACTCCTCCAGCGCTTCATAAGCCGTTTTGCAGAGCGTCTCATTAATATTGAAACTGTAGCATGCCCATACGATCTGATGCTCAAATTCCGTATCCGTCATCAGAGCCGCACCCCGGGCGCAGTTCAGAATCCTTTCATACACCTCCTGAACCTGCTGGATCGTAGCTCCCCGGATGGATAGTCTGGAAGATGCAAATGCGGGAACCACATTGGGTTTCTGGCCGCCGTTGGTGATAATGTAATGCATGGAAACATTTTTGCTTACATGTTCACGCAGATAATTGATGGAAATGTTCATCAGCTCCAGTGCATCCAGCGCACTCCGCCCCTCATGGGGAGCCGCTGCCGCATGGGAAGCCTTGCCGTAGAACTGAAAATCCAGTGTGTACAGGGAAGACTGTATCCCCTCATTGGCGTAATTGGCAATGCCCGGGTGGGTCGTGACCGCCACATCAAGGTTGGAAAATACCCCCTCCTTTGCCATGTAGATCTTCCCCATGGTCCCCTCTTCATCAGGACATCCCCAGAAAATAACGGTTCCGGGAAGTTTTTGTTCCTCCATCTCGTATCGAAGCGCAATAGCAGCCGCCGCTGCAGAGGTTCCCAGAAGATTATGCCCGCAGCCGTGTCCCGGTCTGCCCTCCACCAGAGGAGACCGGTGTGCAACCGTTTTCTGGCTCAGTTCCGGCAGCGCATCGAATTCACCCAGAAAACCGATCACCGGTTTTCCGCTTCCCCAGACTGCCCTGATCGATGTCTCCAGACCGCCCAGCCCGGTTGTCACATCAAAACCGTTCTCACGCATCAGTTCCTGCAGGCATGCACTGGACTTGTATTCCTGCCGGCCCAGCTCCGCATACCCCCATATCTTTTTACTTGTTTCAATAATAGTGTTTTCATTCTGTTGGATCCAGTCAAGCCTCATGTCATTATTCCCCCTCCAACGGTTTACTGTTCTCCCTGTCCCCGGCATATCCTGTCCGGCGGCGCCGATGCAATATCATCTATCTGGCGCTGGTCAGCATCTTCATATCCGGAAAAACCTCTTTTCCTATCTGAATAGCATCCCAGTCATATAAAACGAGATAGACCTCCATATCGGAATTGTTTTTCCGCAGATATTCTCTTATGGTAAATGCTGCTACTCCCATTGCCTTGCGTCTGGGAAAGCCGAAATTTCCGGCTGAAATCAGAGGAAATGCAATTGATCTGATTCCGTGTTTTTCAGCCAGCCTCAGGGAATTTCCATATGCACTGTAAAGCTGTTGTTCTTCTCCGTGATCGCCGCCGTACCATCTCGGTCCTACCGTATGAATCACATACTTTGCCGGAAGATTGAATCCCGGCGTGATCACAGCCTCACCCGCCGAGCAGAAACCATAACGGTTGCATGCTTCCTGCATCTGCGTCTCACCTGCTGCACGAAAAATGGCTCCGCAGACGCTCCCGCTCATCTGTAAACCTGAATTGGCGGCATTCACAATGGCGTCGGTTTCCATTTTTGTAATATCATTTTGTACAACCTGAAATAACATAAACATCCCCCTTTCCGGAAAAACCTGTTTTATAGTATCATGATACCATATCAGCGCATCAAAGACCATAGGTAAAAATATTACAGTTCAAAACCAGCCTCAAAAAAACTGCCGCTGCAGTGAAAACAGCGACAGTTTTCCGATATTTTCATAATCATTTCAGATAAACAGACTTCAGAAATCACATTGCGGCACCTGTTTCCGGAAAATACATTCCGGTGCCTATTTCCGGTAAATACATTCCAGCGCTCTCCGGCAGATGTTTTTGCATTTGTGACCGATACCCTGCTTCATTACCCGGAAAATACCCCACATACCGGATTCCACATCCCATTTCAGGTTTCCCGAACGGTACAGGTAATCACCGGGACAGGAAGCGCCGCCTTCCGGTTCCATGTTGAATGTATTCCCAATGCTGACTGCTCCACGCACGGAAATCACTCTGGAATGAGGATCTTCAGGCTGATCCTTCCATTCATGGCCGTGTATGGCAAAGCCCACATTCCGTGGTTTATCTGCAGGCATCATGGTACGGAATACGATCCTGTCTCCCGGATAGGCCCGAAAAACAGGCGTAGCGGGATCTCCGTGAATCCGGCTGCAAAATACTTTCGAGATTCTGCGTTCCTTTTTCAGACGGTTTGCGAACCGTTCGGAACGGTAATTATATCCTTTTTCCCCTGTATCCTCTGCATCTGCTGACTCAATTTCTTCCGCTGTTTTTACCAGCTGTCCCTGCGCATCCAGCATACGGATTCCGTTTTGGATCAGCACGACAAATTCCCGGAAGGTCTCCGTTCCCGGTGCCGTAATAACCGCCTGCTCATCATAAATTCCACGGGACAGTGAAAGATTCCGGTACCATTTTGCACCCGACGGCTCGATAATCACCGCACCGAACAGGCCATGATACCGATGGTTCCGCATATCTCCGAAAGACTGGAGCATACAGCAGCCGTATTCTCTGTCCGCATACCACAGATATTTACGGCTCTCTCCGGGGCCCACAGTCTGTTCCTGACGATTGTATCCCACATTAATTCCTGAATCACGAACCGGATCGTAATAAAGAAACTGAGGGTTAATGGAAACCCGCATGGAAGGCCGGTGTTTCATATCCAGCGGCACTTCCGGATAATCAAACCAGGGAACCGGTGTTTCCGGATCAAAAAGATTGTGCAGCGTGATTTCGATCCAGTCTCCCGCATTTGCCCGCAGAATCAGCGGTTTCGGACACTTTCTCCCGCTTGTCACCGCTTCCATATCCTCCATGGGAACAAACATCAGTCCGTCCGGGTCATGATCTCCATGACAGTTGTAACAGATATCCTTTTGTATGGCCGCAATTTCGTATTTCCGTATCACCGCGTCATTTCCCGGGCAGGGCGGCAGCGGAAGAAGCTGATCTTCCTTTTTACAGAGAGGTTTCAGACATTTTTTCGGATAGGGGTGAACCCGTATGATTCCCCAGAGGCCCAGCCAGGCATCATCGATTCCTCCGAAATAGTAAAGATAATCCCCTGCGCCGTATTTTCCCGCAATACGGATGTTGAATACTTCTGAAATCCCCAGCGTCTGAGAAGCCACAGTATTTGAGAAAATATTATCAATTTCTTTTTTCCACTGCAGACCGGTCAGGTTGAAGGAATGCTGCTCTTCATGAGCACCGTCCAGCAGCCGGATCACCATCTCATCTCCGGGATAGGTCTCCAGAACCGGTGTGGCGGGATCTCCATGCTTCAGGGAACTGAATACGCAGGCCGGAACGAGGTTCCGTCCCGCCTGCGTACCGAAGCGGATTTCCCCGCCGTTTCGGATGTGATGAAACGTGGCTCCTGCCTCCTCCACGATCAGTGCCCCGAAAACACCGTGCTGCTGATGGGAATTGGCATACAGATGATCATGAAAGAATACGGTCCGCAGCTCCGTGTTGGCAAAAAAGCGCTCGATCAGCGTTTCATACCGGCGTGCCCCGGCAATATTATTCCATCCGTTGGCCGCCCCATCCGATACGATCGTATCGAATTTAACCAGATGAATATGATACCCGGCTATATCCGTCAGAGTTCTCATCTGAAGGGGGCGCTCCCCACACTCACCGTTGATATAGTTCGGATAGCCCGGATGGTCTTCATCTTTTCTCCGGGGCGGTTTCCGATCCTTCAGCGGCATAAGCGGAGGAATCCCCGTACCGTCAGGAAGCTTCCCGGTGCCATCCTGCAGCCGGTCGTAAACCCTCCACAGCGTCCACATGCCTTCATGAAAATGGGGATACAGATGACAGTGGAAAATGACATCGCCGATCATTCCGTTCAGACTTCCCGCACCGTGAAGGATATCAAGCGTATAACATTCACCGGGGCTCAGGGAAATGGAATCGATGATGACTGAGTCGGGATTTTCTCCCTCCAGTCTCCACTGGTGATTATGCAAATGGAACACATGGGTTTCCTTGATTCCACCATGAATCAGACGGATTTTCGATGGGTCTCCCACATATGCCTTTAAGATGGGCGGCGCCGGATCGCCGTAGACCCAGGAGCTCATGGAAATATCTTCTCCTGTATCTGCGTGATCTCCGGTGAGCGGCATCCGGTTGCGCATGGGTTCGGAACGGTAGCTGATACCTGTCGTAGCTGAAATCAGGCCCGTGTGGGGATCTCTGGGCATACCAGGTATAGGTAATCTGCCGTTTTGTGGTGGTATTTCTGTTGTAGCCCACATCCGCCCCATCCGATGTCCGGACATCGTAAGCCAGCCCCTGCACATGAATAGAAAGCTCCCTTTTCAGAGAATGAGAAAAATGAATCACAACCTTATCGCCCAGATTTGCCCGTATCACCAGAGGTTTTACATCTTCACAGGGCTGCGGAATCTCTTTCTGAAAATTACGTACCGCCTCCCGCCGGATCCGGTCAGCATCTTTTTTCAGAACATACAGAAGCCCGTCGGGATCATGATCCCCGAAACGATTGTAAACAATGGGAATCTGAATGGCTTCGATTTCATAACAGCGTTCCGTCTCCGCGGCAGGATATTTACAAAGCTCCATACATTATCCCTCCTGCCCGCAGTTCATTTTCAGAATCCGGATATAATGATTGGCCTCCCGCAGTACATGATCCGCCAGCAGCGGCAGAATCACGGAAGCAACGCTGCAGTTCAGAATTCCCTCCGCACCCGCCGTCTTGAATTCCCGGTATTTCAGTGTTTCCTCCAGAGACTTCCGGCACAGACTCATTTCACTCCCCGGACTCTGCTTTTCATGGCAGGCACAGTCCGTCTTCTCACAGTCAACCCGGCATTCCTTTTCCTGTCCGCAGCCACAGCCTGCCTTCTCACGTCCGCCGGATTCTTTACTTTCCCGATTACCGCGCTCTCCGCGTTCCCGGCTGCTGTCTGCATTCTCCGATTCTGACATTTTCAGTAATCTGCGGTATTCTCCTGCAAACTGGTCCGCTGTCCCGATCAGCTTCTCCTCAGAAGGGTCCAGAAGCCCCCTGATAAACAGAGCATGTTCCATCATGATCTGATTCCAGAAATCCTCATCTCCGTACAGTTCCTTCCATGAAATCTTCCGGTTTCTTCTCAGTTCCAGCAAAACAGCCCGATACAGCTTCGCTTCCCTGAGAATATGCTGAATCAGAAGCGGATAATTGCTTGTAAACAGACGGCACCTGCCCACTTCCTTCAGAATATTTTCCTTAAACTGAATCAGACCGTTCACCAGCCCCAGCGCCCGTTTGTTCAGCCGGTTTACCATACGGACAAACGTCCTGTTCCGGTCTTTCCCCAGGTCTCTGCCCCCGCCCGATCTCAGATTTTTCTCCATTTCGGAAATCCGGCTGTCAATGGCAATCCCCGTCAGGCGGCTGGTCTGCTGCTCCGCCGGAATTGTAAAACTGGTCACCAGTTCCTGAGAGTCGAGAACCGGTCCGCTGACGATTCCGTCTCCCAGCCTGACCGCCTGCTCCAGGACCTCCTCAAACCCGCGCCTGAAAAAATCCGCCCGGGTAATCCATTCTCTGTTCTCACAGGGAAACCCCGCCTCCAGAAACAGAGCATGCTCTTTCATGATCCTTGAGAAAAAAAGATGTGTTTCTATTGAAAATACTGCATAATTTTCCATATCACTGCATATCCTTATAGTTTACCTTTTTCTATAATATATGCATCGGGTTGCAGCCTGTTTATAAAAGATGCTATTACTGAAGTCACTCAGATCAGCAAACCCGACCATCTCAACGTCGTTACACGCATCTTCGGGATCTCACTGCAATTCAAAGAAACTTTTACAGCCCTTTTGTTACCAGATTAATCAGAATCAGTTCCCGGACCAGCGGGTGAAGAAAGAGAAGTCCGGTATTTCTGTCACATTGAATCACACTTTTAAAAATCAGCTGTTCAATCGTTTCGTAATTTTTCAGTCTGCACCTGGATTTCAGTTCCCGGTCAATGATGCCGCTGACCGGAAGCAGCGCCAGATTTTTCAAAATGTACTGTTCTTCCTGATTCAGATGCTGCGGATCAACAATATGTTTTACGAATTCATAGACAGATTTCGGCATGGCGCTGGAATGATGTCTGACCCGATTCAGTTTTCGGGTGGAATAAAGACCTTCATTTTTCAGAAAATCAAGCATCTCCATGGCAGTCATGCGGCTTGCCTGCATCTGTTTGGCAATCAGTTCCAGAATAAACAGATGCCCCTCATATCTGGCAAGAAGCTGCTGCGCGGCAGGCAGTTCCTCCTCTGTCAGATTTCTTCTGCAGTTTCGGATGAAACATTTGAGCGTCATGCCCGGTTCAGACAAATATTCAGAATGAATGATAACATTATCATCATTATAATAAATACCTGTATAATCCGTACTGCCGAAATTCTCAAATGCCGTCACAGGAAGAATACGGTACCCGTTCTCTGACATATCAAGCCGGGTGGTGAACAGGACTGTGTAATTCCCTTTCAGAAACTCTTTCAGATCCGGTTCTTCAGCCGCATTGAAATTATCTATGATAAATAAAATCCTCTCACTGGCAATTCCCCAGAGCATTTCCAGCTTTCTTTTAAAATATTCTCCATCACTTTCAGGCGCTCCATCCGCATACATTCTCTTGCAGCTGTTCAGATGAATGTCGTTGCAGACCAGCTGTCTCAGACTTCCGCGATAATTCAGAAAAAGGATAACATCGTAGTAACTTTTGTAGCTGGAAGCATATTTTTTCGCCAGTTCCGTCTTGCCTATTCCGCTCATTCCGTAAAGAAACAGGTGTGGATTCTCACCGGAAAAATGCAGAAAATTGTGGATAACATTGATGTATGCCATTCTGCCGCAGAAGTTACTGATACTGGGGGGAAGAATAAATGTAGTTTCAAAAATGTCAGAATATCCAATCCGGGTCTTATCATCAGAATCCGCACTGCTGTAAAGTAGTTTTTTCTGAATATCATCGCGTGCAGTTCTCTGACTGTTTATTTCCGGAATCTCACAGATACTCAGATAATGTTCGATAACCGGAACGAGATCAAAAAAATGAAACCCTTTTTAGGCCTGTGTATGTTCCTTTTCATGTTTTTTGCAGTTCTGTCAGCAAATACTCTGGCATCCGGGACGGATTCTGCAGGAACAGAAAGCCAGACAGTCCGCTACAAGCTGACCTATTACCTGAATGGCGGAACAAACAATAAAGCCAACCCTGTAACCTATACGGCCAATGATGAGTTTACTCTGAAATCCCCCCAAAAAACCGGTTATACCTTCGGCGGATGGTATTCAGACAGCAAATTTACGAAGAAAGTAACCGTCATCAAAAAAGGAAGCACCGGCAACCGTACATTTTACGCAAAATGGACTGCCAATACCTACAATATCAAATTTAACGGCAACGGCGCTGCAGACGGAAAGATGTCCACCTTAAGCTCCCGCAAATACGGAACAGTCTATACCCTGCCGGCCAATGCCTACAAGGCGAAAGCAGGCTATTACTTCGCCGGATGGAACACCCGGGCAGACGGAAAAGGTACCTCTTACGCCAATAAAGCAAAGGTTAAAAATCTTTCATCTGTCAATAAAAAGACAGTAACACTGTATGCTCAGTGGAAGAAAATCCTTGCGCCGAAGGCATCCTCTTCAAAAAATGTATATGTAGACAGGACCGTAACACTGTCTGTCTCCAACCTGATCCCGGGCGATAAGGTAACCTTTAAATCTTCCAATACCGGAATTGCATCTGTGGGAAGCACCAGCGGCAGGATCACCGGAAAGAAAAACGGAAGCTGCACGGTTACCTCAACGGTAAAACGGGGCAGCAAAACCTATACCCTGAAAACAAAAGTAACAGTCAAAACAGTCAAAACCGGCAATACGGCAGGGAATATGCTTATGGGAGGCTATTTTGCCGCAACAGGCGGTTCCTATACCTATATAGCTGAAAATCATGCAAATGATAATTACGGAAGAATCTACAGAGTAAAAACTGCCGACGGAAGCGGTAAAAAGCAGCTCTACAAAACAAACACCAAATATGGTTCTGTACAGGATATCAGTATCTATGGAGATTATATTTATTTTCTCAAACATGAAAACGGAAACTTTGATCTGTACCGCATGAAAAAAGACGGAACCGGCAGCAAAA
>JALFLM010000145.1 GCA_022774705.1 Lachnospiraceae bacterium
AACTTCCCTTCGTCTGACAAGCTAAACATCCAATGCAATATTTAATCTCTTTTCCTTTTAAGGAAATGTATTCTACTTCGTGTCCGGCTTCTTGAGCACCCCTCTCACATTCCCTTGCAAGGATATCTGAATTGCTGCCGCCACGTAGACTTGTTGCAATGATCAATACTTTCTTTGCCATAATTAACACACTCCGTTCTCTTTAAAAAATTTCTGCATCTTATCGAAAGGAATTACATCCAGGTTGTCATAGAGATCTGTATGAACTGCATCAGGAATCGTAAGAAGCTCCTTATTTGCAGCATACTTACTGTTCTTGATCATAGCCTCATATGCATCTTTTCCGAAATAATAGCTGTGTGCTTTTTCTCCATGCATGATAAGAACAGCACTTCTGATTTCATTGCTATATTTCAGAATTGACTGATTCATAAACGACTGACAGCCAATACTGTTCCATCCTTCATTAGAATTAAGGCTTCTTTCGTGATAGCATCTTCCCTTATAATACTCGCTGTAATCTTTTACAAAGAATGGTGCGTCATCAGGAACCGGGAGTGGCACACATCCACCTGCTCGTGAATACTCACCCTTTTTATATTCCTCAGTTCTAAGAGTATTCATAGCCTGCTTCTTTGCAAATCGGGCTTCTTCACTGTTTTCTGAATCAAAATATCCGTTAGCATTTACTCTTGTCATATCATACATGGTGGATGCAACGGTTGCCTTGATTCGTGTATCAAGAGCAGCTGCGTTAATCGCCATGCCTCCCCAGCCGCAGATACCAATAATGCCAATCTTATCGGCATCTACGTTATCCTGTACGGAAAGGAAGTCAACTGCCGCCATAAAATCCTCTGTATTAATATCAGGCGATGCCATATATCTTGGCAAACCGCCACTCTCTCCGGTAAAAGATGGATCAAATGCGATTGTAAGAAACCCTCTCTCTGCCATTGTCTGTGCATATAATCCAGAACACTGCTCCTTTACCGCACCGAATGGACCACTTACTGCAATTGCCGGAAGTTTACCCTCTGCTTTCTTTGGAGTATACATGTCCGCTGCAAGCGTGATGCCGTATCGATTCATAAATGTAATCTTCTTGTGATCCACCTTTTCGCTCTTAGGAAAAGTCTTATCCCACACTGAAACCATCTTAAGCTCTTCTGTCTTCATAATATCAAATACCTCCGTATAAAAAATTTTATTGAAATGAAAGCCTTTTTGCTTTATGATATTATCATAAGACCTAAACCTGACTTTAGGTCAAGCATTATTTTCAAATTTTGAAAGAAGGTATTTTTATGTACACAATTGGTCAGGTATCTGAGATGTTTCATCTCCCTGTTTCTACCTTGAGATATTACGATAAAGAGGGATTTTTTCCTGATCTTGAGCGCAAAGGCAATATCCGATACTTCAGTGATAACGAACTTGAAGCAATCCGGGTAATCGAGTGCTTAAAACGATCAGGTCTTGAAATTAAGGATATAAAACAATTCTTTGAATGGGTTACAGAAGGATCCTCCAGCTATACAAAACGAAAAGAATTATTTGAGCATCGAAAAGCTGCCGTCAAAGAGGAAATCAAACAGCTTGAAAAAACTCTCGCCATGCTGGAATTCAAATGTTGGTATTATGACACCGCCATAGCTGATGGCAACGAAGATAAAATTAATGCCATGCTCCCCGATAATCTCCCAAAGGACATTCAAAAACTTTATAACAAAGCTCGCAAATAAAATTTGCCAGGCGTAACTGCCTGGCATTTACATTACCAATCCTGAAAGGAATTTCCATGCCGATACCGCCCGGCAGTTTTTCTGGTTTTCACTCCGTTTTGGAACGCAAAGTCGATCTGCCCTGTCTCAGTCGTGATGCATACCTTGCGGGGACCGTGACCCAACTGCTCCGGCACATTTGTCCGTATTCCTCTGGGACGGCGAGGATCTGAGTGATCTGCTGCAGCGACATGGCGCTTGCGCTCCATATTGCAGAATACAGAATATTCTTCTTCAGTTCCGTCCACATAGCACTGGATTTGACCGATTTTTGAGGAAATATCCAGCGTTTCAGTCACGCCCACACCGTAGCAGTTCACCTTGCATAGATTGCCTCGAATGTCGATTTTAGCGGTTTCCACATTCTCCAACAGTATCTCCCCAGCATCGGAGGACACTCCCAAGTTACCGGGAAATTTCAAATCACTTAGGTGTACGCTCTCCGACCTGGATTGGATAATCGCTTTGCCCGTGAAACTCTCCGGCAGTTTAATAAGCAGCTGATCGTCCTTTTTCAGATTGATAAGAGCCAACGTTCCATAAATGCCAATCGCTGCATGGTCGATCAGTTTGAGCGTATTGCCCTCCTGCTTCACCTCCAAACTGCGCATAGTGGTGTCCCGCCAACTCAGTTCAATTTTATCTGTGGCGGATCCCATGACCCGGATGGCAAACAGCTTACAGTTTACCTCCAACCGTTCAATCTCCGTCACCGGATATTCTACATACTCAAGACCCATAATTATTCATCCTTTCTGTGAAAATAAGAATTAATAAAAACATTAATGAACGCATAGCAGATACTGCCTGCCAGAAGAATGGCATAGCACAAAAACGGGTTTAAGCCCAGTGCCGCTACGGAGGCGACAATGGCCAGGAAAGCCACAATGCTGAAAGCAACCGTCTTGCAGACCTGTATTCGTTGTTTCATGCGATGCCCCCTGTACCGTTCCTGAAATGGCTCCGGCAGTTTCAAAAGCAATTCCTGAAATAACTGCTCTGAAACCGATCTTTCGGACAAATACTGCTGGGCAAGTTCCAGTCTTTTCTCCAACTCAATCCGCTCTGAGCTCTTGTCAGGATTAGTATCCTGCCAAATTTCCAGAATATCCCGGATTTTCCGCATCTGCGCCGCCGTATCCAGATGGCTCTCTCGATAGGAGAGAAGGAAATCTACCAGAATCAGACACTCCATCAGGGCGTACCCGCCCAGATAGACCCCATACAGCAGTTTGCTCCTGCCGGCAGAATCCATGAGCTTTGTCAGTGCAGGGAACACGGTAATGACGAACATCAATGCCACATTCAGGATATAGGTGGGAATGCTTGCCGACGAGGTGTTGATCGTCAGAGTGGTATGGATGCTCCAAACACTTGCCAGAGCCAAAAAACTGATGAGATACACCGTGATCTCTTTCAGCAGAAGAATGAACGCCGCCCAGTCAAATACAGAGGTATCGGGAACGGAAATCTCCAATGCCATCATGGTCATGGCGATGGCGACCACGCCATCAAACAGGGCATCAAGCCGTGGGTGAGCACGCTCGGTCAGGTTCTTTAGCTGCCGCTGTTTCCACGCATTCAAAATATGCACCTCCTTTTATCCAACCAAAAGTTGTTTATCCTACCTGTGTATGATATAATCATACTGGAAATCATGTAGAGATACAATCAGCAGTTTTCGGGAAAATGGTTGGATAACCAACTCTTTCAGTCGAATAGGTTGGATAGGAGGGACTTAGCGTGGAAAAACAGCGGATGAATTATAATGACCTGCGGGTGTTAAAGACGGAAAAGCTGATTCGCGGTGCATTGCATGAGTTGGCACAGGAAAAGCCCATCTCAAAGATCACCGTGAAGGAATTGGTGAAGCGAGCGGAGATCAACAAGACCACTTTTTACGCCCACTATGACACCATCCAAGACCTAATCGACACCCTGGAACGGGAGACTATCGTCTACATTGTGGATAACATGGGCAGCGTGACCCGGCTTTTAGAGGAACCAGAACGATTCATTGATGACCTGTATCATGCTCTGGCTGATTGCCGCATTAACTCCATTTCACACATCAATCCCAACCACACCGATTTTATCAGGCGGCTGAATCAAAGCATCCATCAGGCATTAGAAGAAAAAGAAGTAGATGTTCGGCAGCATCAGCAGATGCGAATTCTGATCCCCTTCATCGTCAGCGGACTTCTGGGTCTGCTGCGGAATCCATCGCCCACAGAGGAAGCAGACCTGGCATTTATCAAGAAGTTCGTGAGGAATGGGTTGGGATAAGCGAATAAGGCATAATATGAGGAGTTATATGAATATAGTTAGAAAATACCCGGTGACAACTTACTGAGAACTTTGTTAGAAATAGATAGGGCGGTGTGAAATTTTCTCTGTAAATCGGTCTTCTATAATAATTATCTGGGAGCAAATGGTGTTTTTACCCATCTGCCCCCTTTTTCCATCCATCTTTTAGTTTTCACGCAGAACTAATCCAAATCCGCTCCGTTGCTGGCAATGACTTTTTTATACCAGAAAAAGCTTTCTTTCCGGCTACGTTTCAGGTCGCCGTTTCCAGCATTGTCTTTATTCACATAAACCAATCCATAACGTTTGTCCATTTCTCCTGTGGAAGCGGAGACGAGATCCGTACATCCCCAGACCGTATAACCCATCAGATCGACACCATCTTCCACAGCGCCTTCCATCTCCCTGATATGTTCCCGAAGATAATTAATCCGGTAAGGATCGTGAATGCTGCCATCTGGATCCACTATATCCTCTGCACCCAGACCATTCTCCACAATCATAAGGGGCAACTGGTAGCGATCATAAATCTCATTCAGGTAGTAGCGCAATCCCTTTGGATCGATGCTCCAGCCCCATGCGCTGTGTTTCAAATAGGGATTGGCCGGCCCCCGCATCATATTGCCTGATGCAATCGGCACATTAGGGTCATCCGTGGCTGTGGTACTGGAATAGTAGCTGAACGTAAAAAAATCCACCGTACCGTTCTTCAGAGCCTCTGCATCTTCGACCGTCACGTCTACCAAAACACCTTCTTCTTTCCACAGCTTTTTTGCAAAGGAGGGATAGACACCTCTGACCTGGACATCACCACAGTAATAGTTAGCTTTCCGCATCACCTGCTGTGCCTTCAGCACATCTTCCGGATTGCAGGTATAAGGGTAGGCAGCACGGCCGAGAATCATGCACCCTATCATATTGTTTTCGTCAATGGAGTGAGCAAGCCGTACTGCTTTTGCACTTGCTACCAGTTGATGATGCAGCGCTGTATATCGCTTCTGAGGATCATCCCAACTCTCGTCCACGGAAGCTGCTGTTCCGACCTCTACATCTTTTCCCTGCGGCAGAATACCTCCACCCATAATATTCCCAAATGTTCCCATAACCAGAGTGTTGATCTCATTAAAAGTCAGCCAATAGCGGACCAGACCCTTATATTCTGTAAATACCGTCTCACAATAGTGCAGAAACAGGTCGATCAATTTTCTGTTAGTCCATCCTCCGCACTTCTTCGCCAGATAATAGGGCAGCTCATAGTGGCTTAAGGTAACCAACGGCTCAATACCGTATTTTCTGCACTCTTCAAAAACTGACCGATAGAACGCAAGCCCTGCCCTGTTCGGTTCTTTCTCATCTCCATGTGGATAAATCCGTGTCCAGTTAATGGACATGCGGAAACACTTGAAACCCATCTCCCCGTAAAGTGCAATATCTTCTTTGTAATGATGATAAAAATCCACCGCCTCATGGCTGGGATAATGATACTACGGCAAAATACCGTCCGTAATGTGCTGCGGACTGTTCTTTGTGCCGCCGCTCATCACATCCGGGACAGAAAGGCCCTTGCCTCCCTCATCCCATCCGCCTTCAAACTGATTGGCGGCCGTAGCTCCGCCCCATAAGAAATCACTGCGAAATGGCATATTTTCCTCCTTCCTATGAAATCCGGATAATCTCCGTCCCGGCTTTTACCGAGCCTGCCGGAATCACACTAACATGTTCAAATTGATAGGAATAGTTCCGGCAAAAGGAGCCTTTACTATACCATCAGAGGGCTGGATGCCAATTCCCTCTCCCAACACTCCGGAGGCAAAGGTTTCATCCGGAATGTCCTTCCGTTTTACCGCCTCTCCCGCACTGACCATAGCCAGCCAGCTCGGATGTATCATGATACCCGCAACATCAGCGGCAAGAATCGGATTGCATTTCAATTTTTGGGCTTCCGTATAAGCCAGCATCATCGGTAGGAAATAGAATACAGAATCTGAGAAAAAGTTAAAAATAGAATACGTCTGAGATGTACTGTCAATCAGATTGAACACTACCAATAGCGCCAACAGAGCCTTTAACATACCTGCACCGGAAAGAGCAGGGATAACTGGCATAAAGATACTGGAAACAAAATCAACAATCGTGTTGAGGATTCCCTGCTTCTTTCATTATAGTTTCGGAATCCTTGACAGAGAATCTCCGTTTTGTTATCATCGTATATACTAAAAGTAAACGCATTATAAAAGGAGAGTTATTTTCATGTTCAATCATAATTTAACGGCTTTCGTATATGCTGTAGACTGTGGCAGTTTTACAAAGGCAGCAGATAAATTGTTTGTTACTCCGACTGCTGTTATGAAACAGATTAATTCTTTGGAATCACATATAGACTTAAAGTTGATAGAAAGGACAAATCAGGGTGTCCGTTTGACACCGGCAGGAGAAGTGATTTATATGCTAACTTCCCAGGAATTGTCATACTCAATCTGATTTCTTATATTACCAAACTGGGATTTTCCTTATAAAATCAACGTTTTCCGCACATTTCTCTTGCAAATGTGCGGATTCTTTGTTATACTCATTGAGTAGGATTTATAACTTATGAGGTGCAAAAATGTACTACGATTTTTTAGTAAAAATCCCGGAAAACACCGGCAAAATCTCCAAAAACAAGCGTAAGGATGTCACTTACATCGAATACACTTACGATAGAAAATATATTCCT
>JALFLM010000159.1 GCA_022774705.1 Lachnospiraceae bacterium
AAAGAACCATCCCGAAAGGATGGAGACAAAGAAGTACTGTAGATTCTGCAAAGCTCACACAGTACACAAAGAAACGAAGTAATATAATTCCTTCGGAGGTTGGCAGTATGGAAGAAAAAACCACTGGAAAAGAAAGAAAACAGAAAAAGAGCACCAGAAAAAAGGGTGGTCTGAAGCAGATCCTGACAAATCTCAGGGTTGAGTTCGGCAGAATCATCTGGCCGGACAGGGATACTCTTACAAAGAGTACTGCTGCGGTTGTTGTTTCTTCAGTAGCTCTGGGAATTATTATTGCGGTAATTGACATGATTATCAAATTCGGTCTCGGTTTCGTAATTGCATAGGGAGGGTATGGCAGAAAGTTATGACAGTTGATAAGAAAGAAGAAAAGTGGGAAAGAACAGAAAAACCTCAGTGGTATGTCGTTCATACCTACTCAGGTTATGAGAACAAGGTTAAGGTTGACCTTGAGAAGACGATTGAGAACCGTAAGCTTCAGGATCAGATGCTTCAGGTTGTTGTTCCGCTGCAGGAAGTGGAAGAACTTCATAACGGAGCAAAAAAGATTTCTCAGAAAAAACTTTTCCCCGGTTATGTCCTTATTCAAATGTATATGACTGATGATACCTGGTATGTAGTAAGAAACACGAGGGGAGTTACCGGTTTTGTGGGTCCGGAATCCAAGCCGGTTCCGCTGACTCAGGCAGAGATTGATGCCATGTTTGCTGATGTGGCCAGACGTGTTATTTCCTACAGTGTGGGTGAACTGATCGAAGTCACTGCACCCGGCCCGCTGCAGGGTACTGTCGCTGCTGTAGAATCGGTAGATGAAGATCGTGAACTCCTGACTATCCGCGTTGAGATGTTCGGCGAGACTTCGGCCGAATTTTCCTTCTCGGATGTGAAGAGAGCGGAAAACTTTTAAGATAAGAATCAATTACAGATTTCGTTTGCAAGGTTTGTGATTATGTAACTCAGATTTCTGCCTGTATGATTTGCAGGCGTGGGAGGGAGAAACTCCCGACATTACCACAAAGCACCTGATAGAGGTGTAATATAGGAGGTGCCTAAGATGGCAAAAAAGGTAACAGGTTTTATTAAATTACAGATTCCTGCCGGTAAGGCAACACCGGCTCCGCCGGTTGGTCCTGCTCTGGGTCAGCATGGTGTTAATATTGTACAGTTCACAAAAGAATTCAATGCTAGAACAGCTGATCAGGCTGGTATGATTATTCCTGTAATCATTACTGTATATGCTGACAGAAGCTTCAGCTTCATCTGCAAAACTCCGCCGGCTGCTGTATTATTAAAGAAGGCATGCAATATCAAATCCGGTTCCGGCGTTCCGAACAAAACCAAGGTTGCTACGATCACAAAAGCTCAGGTTATGGAAATCGCCAAACTGAAGATGCCCGACTTAAATGCCGCAACAGAAGAAGCTGCTGCAAGCATGATCGCTGGTACCGCTCGTTCCATGGGTATCACAGTAGTAGACTAATATATTGACATTGATGGCAGAACGTCTGCGTTTGCAGCTTTCTGCAGGCCATATGAAAGAACCGGACAGGCTTCCTTTCTTTTCCTTGTGTCTGTACCGGCATAGAATGTGGGAGGGTTGATGTCCCGCAATTACCACTAGGAGGTTATCATGAAAAGAGGAAAAAAGTATTTAGAAAATGCTAAATTAGTAGATCGTACTCAGCTTTATGATGCTGATCAGGCTATTGCTCTGATCAAAAAAGCATCTTTTGCCAAATTTGACGAAACAGTAGAACTTCACATCAGAACAGGCTGTGACGGCCGTCATGCAGATCAGCAGATCCGTGGTGCAGTTGTACTTCCTCACGGTACCGGTAAATCTGTAAAGGTTCTGGTATTCGCAAGAGGCGCAAAGGCTGATGAAGCTTTAGCAGCTGGTGCTGATTATGTTGGAGCAGAAGAATTACTGCCCAAGATCCAGAACGAAGGCTGGCTGGATTTCGATGTTGTTGTAGCTACACCTGATATGATGGGTGTTGTTGGTCGTCTGGGTCGTGTACTCGGACCCAAGGGCTTAATGCCCAACCCCAAGTCCGGTACTGTAACCATGGACGTAACAAAAGCTATCAACGATATCAAAGCCGGTAAGGTTGAGTACAGACTTGATAAGACAAACATCATTCACGTACCGATCGGCAAGGTTTCTTTCTCTGAAGATAAATTAGCCGAAAACTTCCAGACGCTGATTAATGCTATTCTGAAAGCAAAACCCAGTGCAGTTAAGGGTCAGTTCTTAAGAAGCGTAACACTGACCACAACGATGGGACCTGGTATTAAACTGAATCCCGTTAAGTTAATGAACTAATCCGGCTGTTTTGCAAAAAAAAGATTGACAACATTTTAAAATTATGATATTATATAAAAGATGTCGCGCGATTCACGCGGCGTCACACGCCGAAGACAGCAGGTGCCGAAAGGTATAAGCAGATAAACGCCTGCCGAGGAATGTTTTTAAGGGAATCCTTACACCTCTCTGTCTTTGGACAGAGAGGTTTTCTTATATCCGCAAAAGCGGCGACTCTCTTAGATTCGGCGAGAATAAATAAGGAGGTACACCGTTCATGGCAAAGGTAGAATTAAAGCAGCCTGTTGTTGCTGAAATTTCTGATCTGCTGAAAGATGCGAAAGCTGTCGTATTAGCTGACTACAGAGGATTAACTGTGGAACAGGATACTCAGTTACGTAAAACCATGAGAGAAGCAGGTGTTGTATACAAAGTATACAAGAACACTCTGGTGAAGCGTGCAATCGCAGGTACTGCTTTCGAAGAACTTGCAAAAGATCTTGAAGGCCCTACAGCTGTAGCAATTTCTTCAACAGATGCAACTGCTCCTGCAAAGAACCTGTATGAATTTGCTAAAAAGGCTGACAAGCTGGAATTAAAGTCTGGTGTGATTGAAGGAACTTACTACGACAATAAAACAATCGGTAAGATCGCTACTATCCCCAGCAGAGAAGAATTACTGTCCAAACTGCTTGGAAGTATTCAGTCTCCTGTTGCAAATTTTGCACGTGTTATCAAGCAGATTGCAGAAAAGGAAGAAGCATAATCAACATCCTGGTCAATGCATTGGTATTGTACAAAGATTTTTACCACAATTTTAAAGAAGTGAATTATATTACGGAGGTAAACAGTAATGGCAAAATTAACTACTGCTGAATTTATTGAAGCGATCAAAGAGCTTACAGTATTAGAATTAAATGATTTAGTAAAAGCTTGTGAAGAAGAATTTGGTGTATCTGCAGCAGCAGGCGTAGCTGTAGTAGCAGCAGGCGGCGCAGCAGCAGAAGCAGCTGAAGAAAAGACAGAATTCGACGTTGAATTAACAGAAGTTGGCGCTAACAAAGTTAAAGTCATCAAAGTTGTTCGTGAATTAACAGGTCTGGGTCTGAAAGAAGCTAAGGCTGTTGTTGACGGTGCTCCCAGCAAAGTTAAAGAAGCTGTATCCAAAGAAGAGGCTGAAGCAGCTAAGGAAGCTCTGGAAAAAGAAGGCGCTAAGGTTACTCTTAAATAATTATATAGAGAACTGTGTAATTGCGAAACGTATAAACCCCACAGGCATTTTCCGTGTCTGCGGGGTTTTTTGCTTTGTATGGCGGAAAACTGTATTTTCTGCTGTGAACTGTAGTAATTCTGAGTTTTACTTCTGATCAAAAAGTGCACGGTACTGGAGCTTTTCATAGAGACTCATCAATTCCGGCCAGGCGTTCTCTGCCTCATCGATAGTCATATAATTTCCATCTTTGTCGATTACCAGATTTGCGGTGATAACAGGGAGCGTTTCTTTCAGAATCAGGAGGAAATCCTGATAATCCGTTGTTTCCAGCCCTGCCAGTCTGGTCAGACAGGCGCCCAGATAATTGCTGCTCATCGTATTGTCATTCAGAAGTTCATATCCGGCATCCGATAATCCGGATGATTCTTTGTCCAGATCGAAATTGGCCCAGATGACATAGGGAACAATGTACCGGTTCTGGCTTTCTTCCAGGGAACGGTCGCTTTTTGCCACGCCTGTAAGGGAAGCAATGTTTTCCGAGACATAGTCGTTGGGCTGATGATCGCCGAACATGAGGATCATCACCGGTTCATCAGCAGATTTAAAGGTGGAAATCAGCTCCTGAAAGGCCCGGTCACTTTCCTGAATCAGAGTCAGATAATTTTCCGTGGCAGAGCCGGTAGCCGTATGGACATCTTCCAATCTGACCCGGATTGGGAAATTATCATAAATTTCAGAGTAGCCGCCGTGATTCTGCATGGTGACTTCAAAGAGAAACAGTTTTTCTCCGGGAACCCTTTTTTTATAAAGCGAAGAAAGTCTGTTGTAGGCTGACTCATCGGATACATACTTTCGAATAATCCGGACCGGATAAAAATCACTGCGGAAGCAGGTGTTTTCAAAACCGAGCCAGGGATAGACCAGATTCCGGTTCCAGCCGGAGGCATTGTAGGGATGCAGCCCGGCGGTGGTATAGCCTTTTTCAGCGTACTGCCGCGCCAGACTGTCCAGATCGCTGCTTATGTACTGCTGGTAGGGAATACTTCCGGAGGGCAGGAATGCCATGGTATTTCCTGTTAAAAATTCAAATTCCGTATTTGCCGTATTGCCTCCGCAGACAGATACAAACAGATGCCCTGTTATAAGGTTGGGAAGATTCTGTTTCTGCAGACTGTGTACATAAGGCATGTAATCCTCATTTGTATCAAAATCATGAAGCACGGAAAGATCGGAAAAGGATTCATTCATGATTGCAATAATATGAGGAGTTTCTGTACCGGCCTGATGGTCCTGACCGGCAGAAGCGGACGAATCAGCTCTGTCACTTTCATGGGAAGCCAGAAACATCTGCAATTCCTCATCCAGTGTATCCCCGTTGTAGCCTGAAGGCTTCTTGATACGCAGATACTGCAGGTTTTGCAGGAATGTTACCGTAAAGCCGTTATCACGGTAGGAAGCCCACTGGGTAAACAGGTTGGTAGGAGTCAGAAGATAACCGGTGACGGTGTTATTCATCATACCAAAAGAGACTGCAATCAGGAAAACAAGAGAACCTGCGCAAACGCCCAGACGAAACCTGCTTCGAAAGGGACGGCTGTTTTTCTGTGAAAAGCAGGTTCCGCAGAGCAGCATGAGCAGCAGAACAACCGTGCTGACGATAAAACGGTAATTGATGTCGTAATTATAGTTGTCGCTGACCGATAAAGCCGTTTTTGCCGATTTCAGATCCCAGGGGAGAAGGGGATTGTTGCGGAAACTCATAACAAAATAATTGACAATACCGGCAGACAGTGAATAAATGCTCATGAAAACTGTGGAACACCAGCTTCTTCCCGTCAGTTCGTAAAGAAAAAGTCCTGCTGCCAGAAACAGCAGGTAATTGATCAACTGCGGGATAAAAGCCATCAGCCACGGATCATGGGTATAAAATTCCAGACAATAGAAACATACAAAAGGCATCAGGAAATAGAATAATATCCGGGGACGGACGTGACAGCGAATGCGTCCGACTGCAGAACAGGTCGATTGTTTTTTGTGTTTTTCAGCCATGGAATGGCCTCCTTTGCTTATAAATCATACTATTTTATCATACTACAAAATAAATGAAATTTGTGTGAACTTCCTGAAAATTTAAAAAAAACCCTAAATATTTCAGGATTGTATTGACTCTGAAAAAATGGAAGTGTATAGTTTATTTTGTGTTGTTTCAGCTGTTTTCAGGAAGCGGTAAACCGCGTGAAAATGGCAGGGTGATATTTGCAGACAGCAGCAAGGAGGCAGATATGAAAACAGTCGGAAAGTTGTGTGCGGCACTTTTATGTCTGACCATGGTGTTTGGAGGATGCACCCGGTCCGGATCCGCGGATCCGGATCAGACGGCTCATCCGGAACAGACAGCTTTGGCAGATGAAGGTTCTTCTCCGGCGGCAGCGAAAGAAACCGCTGAAGCAGGCAAAGAGATTCTGACACAGGATCCTCAGCAGGAGATTACATTCACATTTGATTATGATCCTGCGGATTATGTAAAACTGGATGAAGATTACAGGAACATTGTATTTTCCGAAAAGGATCTGGAGGTATCAGATGAGGAGATACAGAATCAGATTGATTCTCTGCTGACAGAGCATGCGGAGCTTGAGAAGGTAACTGACAGAGGAGCACTGGCGGGGGATACGCTCCGGATCGATTTTACAGGAACACTGGATGGACAGAAGATTTATGAAGAAAAGGATTTTCAGCTGGAACTGGGATCTTCTTCAATTGTTCCCGGTTTTGATGAACAGCTGGAAGGTGCCATGGCAGGAGATCAGATCAGCATGGATCTGGAGTATCCGGAGGATTACGGGGATGAAGCAATCAATGGTAAAACGATACATTTTGATGTAACGGTGCATGAAGTGGATTTATCGGTGGTTTCTGATTACACAGATGATTTTGTAAAGAAATATACAGGATATGATACGATAAAAGCATATGAGGAAGCAACCAGAGAGATTCTGGAGAACTCCGCCCGTTCAGATGCAGTGGCGCTCTGGCTTGATGAGCATTCTGTTATGGAAACCTGCCCTGATTCCCTAAAGAAAGAATGCCAACAGAGCATGCTGGATTATTTCAGATTGATTGCCCGTTACAACGGAATGGATATGGCGGAGCTTTTAAAAACCATGAATTATGATTCTGAAGAAGCTCTTCTGGCGGATAAAGACAATGCTGACGCAGTGGAGACCAGTGCAAGGGATACTCTGGCCTGGCAGTATGTGGCAGAGAAGGAACATCTGCAGTCCACAGTCCGGGACTATGTAGATTATCTGGAAAAATATGCCCGGGAGCAGGGATATAAAGATGCGTATGAGCTTCTGGATTATTATACGGAAGAGGAGATGCGTACACTTTATATGAAACAGCTTGTTGCGGATTGCATTCTGAAATATGCGGCTGTTCAGTAACAGGATACAGACCGGCCGATACACGTTTAAATGATTGGAGGAGACGGAATATGAAGAAGATGATGAGAATCGGAGCACTGCTTTTATGTATGGCGATGCTGATGGCAGGGTGCTCAGGGAAAAAAGATGATGAAACAGAAGCTGCAGTCAATGCAGCAGAAACGGAGACGAAGACGGAAGCTGCCCCTGTAAGAGGGGAATACAAGGCATCTGATTACTGTACCATAAAGGAATATAAGAATCTGAAATTTTCTGAAAAAGATATCAGTGCTTCCGATGAAGACGTACAGAAGGAGATCGATTCACTGATTGAAGGTGCAACGGAACTGAAGGAAATCGATGAGGACCGTGAGATAAAAGAAAGCGATGTGGTAAATATTGATTTTACAGGTTACCTGAATGACGAAGCTTTTGAAGGCGGCAGCGGAACAGGCTACGATCTGGAGATCGGAAGCGGAAATTTTATTCCCGGCTTTGAAGACGGCCTGATCGGTCATAAAAAAGGAGAGGACGTCAGCCTGAACCTGACATTTCCGGAAACATATAAGAACAATGAAGATCTGGCCGGCAAGGATGTGGTTTTCAAAGTTAAAATCAATTCCATCCAGAAGTATGTAACACCGGAATACACAGATAAGTTTGTGGCTGACAATACTTCCTATGACAATATTAAGGATTATGAAAAGTCCGTGCGGGAGGAAATCCGGGAGAATAATCTGTCTCAGGCACTTGCAGACAGACTTCTGAATAATGCCACATTTACAGATAAGTATCCTGAATCACTGGAAACATACTATAAAGAAAGCTATGCAAACAATCTTGATTCCTATCTGCAGGCTTATCAGGGCACAACACTGGACCAGTATCTGAAAAGTCAGGGCGTGGATCTGGATACATTCCTTCAGCAGAATGTGGGAGAAGAGATGCTGCTGTCCATGAAGGAAGACCTGATTGTAGGTGCTGTTGCTGAACAGGAGGGAATCAGGGCAGAAGGCGAGGATTATGATTCTTTTGTGGAAGAGAAAGAATCCCAGTATTCCATGGACAGGGAGCAGCTGTATAAAACCTACGGAGAAGAAACGGTTAAATTCGTCTATATTTCGGAGAAAGTACACAATCTGATCTATAACAGTATAGTGATTGAATAGTCAGATACAGTAATTGAAATGGGATTCATTGACTGAAAGTAAAATACAGTCATCGAATGTCAGAATTCTGAAATCAGACAGCAGAACCGCCGGCTGCAATTTGCACAAAAATGCCGAAAAAAACGGCGGGAAAAATCTATTAGTGTATCCATACGGGATATGTTATAATTTTTTCGGTGAGTAGATAGCCACCATAGAGTTTCCATACAACAGGATATAGGAGAAATTATCATGACAATTGAAAAGATAATAGAGAGTGATGAATACAAAAAGAGGTTTGGCGGCCATTATCATGAATTAAAGTGGCTGTATGCAGAACTTTACGGAGATGATTCCCCCTGCTTTGATGATTTGTGCGAAAAGATGTACCAGTGGTACTGTGAGAGACGCGAGACGCTGAAAGTACTGGATCGGGAGAGGGAAGCGAATCCGAACTGGTATAAAAAGCAGGACATCCTGGGGATGATGATGTATACGGAACAGTTTGCCGATAATCTGGAAGGAGTGCGCAGCCATCTGGACTATCTGGAAAGCTGCAAGGTCAATTATCTGCATCTGATGCCGCTGTTTGACTCACCGGAAGGAAGAAATGACGGCGGATATGCCGTTGCGGATTTCAGGAAAGTACGTCCTGATCTGGGAACCATGGAAGATCTGGAAAAACTGATTATTGAATGCCATGACCGTGGTATCAGCGTTTGTCTCGACTTTGTTAT
>JALFLM010000179.1 GCA_022774705.1 Lachnospiraceae bacterium
GCCAGTCATTTCTGTCGCGCCGGTCGTCTCTGTCATGCCAGTCATTTCTGTCGCGCCGGTCGTCTCTGTCACGTCGGTCGTCTCTGTCACGTTCGTCATCATTATTACAGTTTACGCATCTGTTATTTTCTTTTTGAATGCTGCTGCCCGGGAAATCGGTGACATTCTGTCGGGAGAGAATGCCGGTGTCCGGTGAGCTTTTATCTGCACGGTTGTTATCGGCCGAATCGTCTTTGCCGACAGCACCGGCTGCATTACCTGCGAAGGGCGGTATCTGTTCCCTGTCACTCTGCATCAGCCGGGCCGGGTCAGTATCGGTAAATGCAGACCGGGAGTCCGCATTCATTGCCATATTTTCAGGGTGGTCGGTACGTTCGTCTGCGGCGGACATGGAATCGAAACCGGTATACTGATCAAATGTACTTAAAACGCCCTGTGCGATTGCTTCTGCCAGTGCATCAAAATTCTCATTGAAAAACAGGTTGTCATTTTCGTTGTCGATGAAGCCTGCTTCTGCCAGAACAGCGGGCATTTTGGTGCGGCGCAGGACTGCCAGATTGGGACGTTCCGTGATTCCGTTGAACTGGAAACCGATATCGGCGATGGCATCCCCGATCCGGTTTGCCGCATCAGAAGCAAATCCTGTATCGGCATATACCAGCATGTCGGCGCCGCTGCCGCTTCCCGGAAGTGCTGCTGCATTGCGGTGGATGGACAGGAACAGATCCGCCTCTGATTCATTTCCTTTCATGGCTTTTTCATAGGGGGAGTCGTAGAAATCCTCCGTGCGGGAATAAACCACATCGATTCCGTTATCCTCCAGAATCCGCCCTACCGCCAGTGCCAGCTTCAGTACATCATCTTTTTCCTGCCGTCCTTCGTGGACAGCACCGGGGTCAGTTCCGCCGTGTCCCGGGTCTATAAATACGCGAAAGGCCATATCTGCCTCCGAAAGAGGTTTTCATTTCAGTATATGAGGGAAGCGCAGGAAAGTGCATTCTGCATGTGCTGCAGAATTATTACCGGAAATTTTACAGGACCTCTACAGCAGCACATTGGCAAACAGAACGATGATAAAATTCGTCTTTACTGACTGGATTCCGGTGATCAGAAGAGCCGGATGAACATGTCAGTAAATCCGATAAGAGCTGCCGGTGCAACGGTAAATGCTTCTTCCACACATTACCGCCAGAATGCTGCCTGCGAGGGAATTCTCAGTGAAGCAGTTCGGTCAGTTTTGCAAGCCGGTTCAGTGCTTCATCCAGTGTGCTTTCTTCTCTGGCAAAATGAAGTCTGATCAGGTTGTTGATGTCTTCTTTGAAAAAGCTGGAGCCGGGTACGGCGGCAACGCCGATGTTTTTAATCATCCATTCGCAGAATTCCAGATCGCTGTATCCTTTAAACTGAGGCAGATCGAGAAAATCCTGAATGTCGATCAGTACAAAATACGTTCCCTGGGGTACGTTGTGTTTCAGTCCGATCCGATCCAGTCCGTCCAGAAAATAACGGCGTTTCTTTGTATACGTTTCCAGCAGCTGTTCATAATAGGAATCCGGGAAATTCAGTCCGGTTACAGCGGCTTCCTGCAAAGGTGCTGCAGCGCCCACTGTCAGGAAATCGTGAACCTTCTTTGCCGCTTCAATGACCTGGGCGGGTCCGATCAGGTAGCCGAGACGCCATCCTGTGATGGAATACGTTTTGGAAAGAGAGTTGCATGTGATGGTGTGCTCGTACATATCCGGCAGTGATGCCATGCAGGTATGGTGATTCGGTGCATAAACCATATGTTCATAGACCTCATCGGTCACCACAAACGCATCGTATCTGACCGCCAGAGTGCCAATCTGCATCAGCTCCTCTCTGGTAAATACCTTGCCGCAGGGGTTGGACGGATTGCAGACGATAATTGCTTTGGCACCGTCTTTGAAGCCTTTTTCGATCAGATCGATATCGAAGGTGTATTCTGGCGGAACCAGCGGGATATAAATGGGCTCTGCGCCTGACAAAATGGCATCTGCGCCGTAATTTTCATAAAAGGGGGAGAAAACCATGACCTTATCGCCCGGATTGCAGATGGTCATTATGGCGCACATCATGGCCTCTGTACCGCCGCAGGTAACGACGATTTCCGTACCAGGATCGATCGTTCTTCCGATGGCTCTGCCCTGCTTGCGGGCAAGTGCTTCTCTGAAATTTTCCGCACCGAAGGTAACAGAGTACTGATGCGGGCCTGCATAAGCGGCCTTCGCCAGCGCATCCATGATCTCCTTTGGCGGGTCGAAATCGGGAAATCCCTGAGACAAATTGATTGCACCGTATTCGTTACTGATGCGGGTCATGCGGCGGATTACGGAATCGGTAAAGGTTCCTACACGTTTACTTAATTCTGGCATATTGATTCCTCACTTGTATCTGATAGTATTGTTCCTGTTCTGCGTGTTACATTAGGAAATGTTCCAGATTATAATAAAGTATAACGTAACGGGATTGTCAAGGAGAAAATGAATTATTATGCAGAAAAAACAAACACCATGTATAAAAACAGGGGATTTTGCCCGTTTATGTAATACAAATAAAAGGACCCTGTTTTATTATGATGAGATCGGGCTGTTTTCCCCGGCTATACGGATGAAAAAGGCTGCCGTTATTACAGCGAGAGCCAGTGCGATGTTTTTTTCACCATTACCTGCCTCAGTGAAATCGGCATGCCCTTAAAAGAAATCAGGGATTATATTGACCGGAGAAATCTGGCGCTGCTGAAACAACTGCTGGAGGAAGAGTATAAAAAGGTACGTGCGCAGCAGGAGCAGCTGAAGCGGATCGAACAGGTGATCCGGACAAAACTGTCTCTGGTGGAACTGAGCGGCCGGCCGGAGGTTTCGGGTTTGGAAGGGGAGGTTTGTCAGGAAGAATCTCAGGAGGAGTATATAACGAAAATATCCATACCTGTTGCAAAATAAGTATTTCTACTTGACAATAATATTATACAAACGTATAATATTATCTGTAAATATATTTACGCGAATATTCAAGGTAATGATACAA
>JALFLM010000046.1 GCA_022774705.1 Lachnospiraceae bacterium
CAGGTTCATCCGATTCAAGAGAAAGATAATAGACCGCAAAGCTTTCCTCCTGCTCCATGATTCCTTTCAGTATATGAGAGATTTCCACTTCTTCTCTGCCGCTGGAAATCGCCTGGCGCACAGCACACTCAAATACAGACTGTGTTCCGTTGCTGACAGCAATTTCATCTCCTTTTTTCTGCGGCAGATGATTCCTGAAAAACTGATTCAGATTGTTCTCCAGACGTTCCACGCTTCCTCCGCACTTTAACAAAGCCCGCTGAAAAGGAAGCTCTTTGCAGAGAGCATACAGCATATGCTCCGGCGTCATATACTCGTTCTGTTCGATTCCGGCCTTGATAAAGGCGCTGTTAATTACTTCATTTACTTTTTCCGAAAATTCCATCGGTCAGACTTCCTTCCTCATTGTTCAACCGGTTCCGTCTCCACACGAAACGGATAGCCCTCTTCCCGGGCCCGCTTTACTGCTTCATCCGCTTTTGTAACGGCAATATCGTATACATAGGTTCCGACAACCGCCTTTACCCCCCGATGGATTGCATACATCAGCCGAAAAGCCTCCGATTCCGATTTGCCGAAAACCGACATCAGAATCTCGACCACAAAATCCATCGGTGTAAAATCATCATTGTACATGATGACATGATACATCTTTGGTTCCTTTACTTTAAACTTTGTATGTGTACTTTCGTCAAACTTTATCTGCCCAGCCATAAATACCTCACTTCATCCGCAGCCTTCCTGCTCTTCCGGTCAGGCACACTGTACCCTTAATGCGGAACCGGATTACCGCCTTATTCCAATCGCTTTCTCCAATCACTTTCTCCAATCGCTCCCTCAATCCTTTTTCAGCCTGACATAACAAGTCCCACAATCGTAAGGAGCATACCTGCACCCGTATACCAGGTAAATGTTTCATGCAGAACAGGGACAGACAATGCCACCGTTGCTACCGGTGTCAGGTAAATATAAACACCGGAGGTAATCACGCCCAGCCGGTCCACCGCATAATTCCACAGAACGAAACACATGGCTGAAGCGCTGATTCCCAGATATACCACATGGAACAGAACCCCAGGTCTGAACAGAATCTCCGGTTCAAAGGAAAATCCCATAAAAAATCCAAACGGAATCATAAATAACAGCCCCCAGGTGATGATCCGCCTTGTAGCAGCAATCACAGGATACTCTTTTTCAGAAATCCATTTGCTGAAAACGGAGTAAAAACCCCAGACAAATGCCGCACACAGCGCCAGAAAATCCCCCAGCGGATTCAGAGAAATGCTTCCCCCCTGAAAGCTGATGAGAGCAATCCCGGATAAAGCCAGTGCAAAACCACCCAGGAACCGGACCGACATGCACTTTTCTTTTCGCAGAATCCACGCTGCCAGCGCCGTAAAAAACGGAGCCGTGGATACGATCACACCCGCATTGGATGCCGTTGTATATGTCAGAGATATATTCTCAAGAAGATAGTACAGAGTTACCCCCGTAATCCCCGCGAATATAAAATAAACCTCATCGCTTTTCTTTTTCAGTACCATTTTATGCGGTTCCAGCAGTGTCAGTACCGCAAGGCCAACCAGAAAACGGTAAATCAGCAGTTCTATCGGCGACAGATGTGCCAGCACGATCTTGGAGGAGATAAACGTGGTCCCCCAGATCATCACGCTGAGCAGCGCTGCACCGTGTCCCTTTATCGTCTGTTTCATAGCAATCTCGACCTTCTCTCCCTCTCACCCGTGATGCTTCAGACAGCATCTTTCTCTCTGTTGTGTCTCTCTCAGGCAGAAAGACCATTGAAAACCATTATATGCATTTCCGCCCTGTCAGTCAATTAAATCTGAAAAAACACTGTAAAAAAAACAGAACCGTTTTCTGAAAAAAGTATAAAAAGAAAGCATACAGAACAGATATCCATCTGCGTATGCTTTCTTTTAATGATTCCAGTTATTCCAGTACGAACAGAGACCTGCATTGCTGACTGCACAGCTGCCTGTCAGCAGTGTTCTTCTTTATAACGGTTAAAAAATGATGTCAGATCCTGCAGAAGTTTCAACAGGCTCTGTATCTCATGATCATTCATATTCTCAGTGGCACAGCTGACCATCTGAATATGAAAATTTTTGTGATGGAAATATGCCTTTTCCCCTCTTTCCGTCAGCATAATATGAACGACCCGGCGATCCTTCTCGCTGCGTATTCTGGTCACATATCCTTTTTTCACAAGACTGTTGATGGATGTGGTGAGCGAACCTGCCGTTATACGCATCTTCTTCGCAACCATGGACATGGTACTGTCTCCATCAAGACCGATCGCCTCAATAATATGCATATCGTTATTCGTTATATCCTTATACTCTTCGGTGATTACGGCCTCTCCTTCCAGTTCCCAGATTTCATTGAATAAATGAACCAGTGTATTATTGATGGCGTCCAATGCGTTTTTATTCACAGATCTACTCTCCCCTTCTATTTATTCCCCAATCAGCGAATCAATCACTTCTTTTACTGTCTCGATTTTTTCCGCCCGATATGCTTCTGCACCGCAGAAAAGCAGAGCATTATCCACATCGCCGCTGGCTGCATTGACCAGCCCGTCTGTAATACAGTAGGGAATTTCCGCAGGATTACAGCGGGCAAGGCATCCATGACAAGGTGTATGCGGAATTCTTTCTCCTAGAATAACACGTTTTAAAAAAGGATTCAAGATAGTTCTTCCCGGCATTCCCACAGGGCTTTTTGCAATTACGATATCTTCTCTGCGGGCATTGATATAAGCCATCTTGTAATTGATGTGAGCGTCACATTCCTCTGTGGTTACAAACCGGCTTCCCACCTGAACTCCATCGGCTCCCAGATTCATAGCCCGCACAAATTTTTCATGATTGTAAATCCCTCCGGCTACAACCACCGGAATTTTACAGCCGTATTTGTCTGCATACTCCTTTACTGTATGCATGATCTTCAGAATTTCCTCTTCGTACCGTTCTTCCGTCCATGAATCCAGTTCTTCTCTGTTAAATCCCAGGTGTCCTCCGGCTTTAGGTCCTTCGATCACTACCAGATCCGCGGTTCTTTTATACTTTCTGTCCCAGTATTTTAAAATAACTTTTGCCGATTTTTCAGATGAAACAATGGGCGCAATACAGGTATCGGTGCCTTGAACATATGCCGGCAGGTCTGTAGGGAGCCCGGCTCCTGAAATGATCAGGTCAGCTCCTGCAGCAGCTGCAGCCCGTGCGTGAGCTTCATGTTCTCTCAATGCAGTCATGATATTGAATCCGATGATTCCATCCGGAGAAATTTTTCTCGCCTTTTTCAATTCCTTTTCAATGGCACGAAGATTGGCTTCACGGGGATTTTTATCAAAATCCGGTTCACGAAATCCGATCTGGGCTGAGGAAATGATGCCCACAGCGCCCTGCGCAGCTACACTTCCCGCCAGATTTCCCAGACTGATTCCCACACCCATTCCACCCTGGATAACAGATATTTCTGCTGTTTTTGATCCTATTTTCAATGGTTCCATGCGTTTATCTCCTGAATCCCCTTACATTCTGCGGAACCGGTCATATCTGAGGCTGACCAGCTCCGAATCGCTGAGGGTTTCGTATTTTTCAAGGAAAGCCGAGATCCGTTTTTCCAGTCTGCTGCAGACTTTGACCATCTGATCAGAAGTATAGTCAGCAGGCTCACGGATGATTTTCTCAATGATTCCCATATTTTTCAGATCCTCCGCCGTCAGCTTCATAATTTCCGCTGCTTCATCGGCACGTTTGCTGTCTTTCCAGAGAATACTTGCAAATCCTTCCGGTGATAAGATAGAATATACAGCATTTTCCAGCATCCACACCTCATCGGCTACAGCCATGGCAAGAGCGCCGCCGCTTCCTCCCTCTCCTATAACAATGGAAAGAATGGGAACACGGATGGAGGACATCTCATAAAGATTTCTCGCAATGGCCTCTCCCTGACCTCTTTCTTCTGCTTCCAGACCGCAGAAAGCACCAGGGGTATCCACAAAGCAGATAACAGGACGACCGAATTTTTCCGCCTGCTTCATAAGACGAAGTGCCTTCCGGTAACCGTCAGGTGAAGGCATGCCGAAGTTATGCTCGATATTTTCTTTTGTAGTCTTTCCCTTTGCCTGAGCGATTACCGTGACCGGTTCGCCATGAAACCTGGCAATTCCGCCGATGACGGCCCGGTCATCCTTATAATACCGGTCGCCGTGGAATTCCATAAAATCATCAAACAGTGCACGGATATAATCTTCTCCCACAGGACGGTCTTTTTTTCTGGAAATCTGTACACGATCCCAGGCTGTCATCTGAGAGTCCGGTGACGGCCGGCCTGTCTCCGCTGTGTGGGAGGAAGCTTCCGTTCCCGCTTTCAATTCTCTGTTTTCCTTTGATTCCTGTGTCGATTTCAGATGCCATGTTCCTTCTTCATCCCCAGCTTCCGCTTTCCGGTGCATGTTAAGAATCTGACTCAGCACATCCCGCATTTCCCCGCGTTCCACAATTCGGTCCACAAATCCGTGCTCCAGCAGGAATTCAGACCGCTGAAAACCTTTCGGAAGCTTTTCACCGATGGTCTGCTCAATGACCCGGGGACCGGCAAATCCAATCAGTGCTTTCGGTTCTGCAAGAATAATATCTCCCAGCATGGCAAAGCTTGCCGTCACGCCGCCTGTGGTGGGATCTGTCAGGACGGAAATGTACAGGAGACCCGCATCGCTGTGACGCTTCAGAGCAGCCGATGTTTTTGCCATCTGCATCAGAGACACAATCCCCTCCTGCATTCTCGCTCCGCCGGAACAGGCAAAAATAATCACCGGAAGCTGTTCTTCTGTGGCCCGTTCCACGGCTCTTGTGATCTTTTCACCCACAATTTCGCCCATGCTGGCCATAAGAAAACGCCCGTCGCAGACAGCAGCCACGGTTTCCGTGCCGTCGATGGAAATCTTCCCGGTAACGACTGCCTCATTCAGACCGGTGGTCTCCCGCAGTTTTTTCACCTTATCTTCATAACCGCGGAATGCCAGAGGATTCTGAAATTCCATTTCCCGGTCCCATTCTTCAAAAGAGCCTTCATCAGCGATCATTTCGATCCTGCGGTAAGCCGGCACCCGGAAATAACCGTGGCACTTGGGGCAGATATACAGCCCTTTTTTTACATCATCTGCAATGATGGTGCCACCGCACTTATTGCATTTCCGGAGAAGTCCGTCCGGAACCTCCGGCCGGGATTCCCGGTTATTTCCGCGATTTTCCCGGTTTGTTTTCTTAAACATATCCTTCAGTATCATTTGAAACTCCTCCGTCTGTTATTATGAATTCAGGTTTTCAATAAATCCTACATCAATGTTACCGGCAATAAAATCCGGGTTGTTCAGAATCTCGTACTGGTAATCCACATTGGTATCGATTCCCTCGATGATGACTTCACCCAGGGCACTCTGCATCTTGCGGATGGCTTCCTTCCGGTTTGCAGCGTAAACGATCAGCTTTGCCAGCATGGAGTCGTAATAGGGCGTTACCGTATAACCGCTGTAAATAGCAGAGTCGATGCGGACTCCCTTTCCGCCGGGCAGATACATGTCGGTAATAGTTCCCGGAGAGGGGCGGAAATTCTTTGCAGGATTTTCCGCATTGATCCGGCACTCAATGGCATGCCCTTTGATCTGAATCTGATCCTGTGTCAGACCCAGCTTCTGTCCGTCGGCGATGCGGATCTGTTCCTTTACCAGATCGATGCCGGTAACCCATTCCGTAACAGGATGTTCCACCTGGATTCTGGTGTTCATCTCCATGAAATAGAATTTTTCATTGTTTTCCAGCAGAAATTCAATGGTTCCCGCATTGGTATAGCCTGCTGCCTTCGCCGCCTTCACGGCAGCCTCTCCCATTTCTCTGCGCAGCTCATCGGATAAAGCGATGGAGGGTGATTCCTCGATCATTTTCTGATGATTTCTCTGAATGGAGCAGTCTCTTTCTCCCAGATGAACCACATTGCCGTATTTATCGGCCAGAATCTGGAACTCGATATGGCGGGGATGCTGTACATAATGCTCAATATACATGGTGTTGTCACCGAAAGCCATCTGTGCTTCCTTCTGGGCCGTATTGAAGCTGGTTTCAAATTCTTCCGGTGTTTCCGCCACACGCATGCCTTTTCCGCCGCCGCCGAGAGCTGCCTTGATAATAACGGGATAACCAATCTGTGCTGCGGTTTCCACACCGTCCACCGCTTCATAAATGGGTTCTGTGCTGCCCGGCGTGACCGGTACACCTGCTGCAATCATGGTATTGCGGGCTTCTGATTTGTTGCCCATTTTGCGGATGACTTCAGAAGAAGGCCCGATAAAGGTAATGTTGCACTGTTCACACAGTTCTGCAAATTTGCTGTTCTCCGACAGAAATCCGAAACCGGGATGAATGGCATCAGCACCGGAAATCAAAGTGGCACTGATGATTCTTTCCATATTTAAATAGCTTTCCGAAGAAGGTGCCGGGCCGATACAGATTGCTTCGTCTGCCAGCTGAGTATGAAGCGCTTCCTTATCCGCTTCCGAATAAACTGCAACGGTTTCAATTCCCATCTCCCGGCAGGCACGGATGATCCGCACAGCAATTTCTCCTCTGTTGGCAATTAAAATCTTCTCAATCATGATATCCTCCTTCTTTCGCTGCTATTCTCCTACCATAAAGGTCAGTTCCGCAGTTACAACGGTTTTTCCGTTTACGGAAGCAACTGCTTCTCCCACACCAACGGGGCCTTTCTGCTTGATGATTCTGGTTTCCAGCTTCAGTACATCCCCGGGAAATACCATTCCACGGAAACGGCATTTGTTAACGCCGCCGAAAAATGCGATTTTTCCTTTATTCTCCGGTACACTTAAGATAGCTACGGCACCGGCCTGAGCCAGAGCCTCCAGAATCAGAACGCCGGGCATCACCGGTTTTTCCGGAAAATGACCTTTGAAAAAGTCCTCACGATATGTTACACATTTATAACCGATGGCAAACTGACCCGGTTCATAATCCTCAATTTTATCAAGAAGAAGAAAAGGATGTCTGTGGGGAATAATCTCCTGAATCTGCTTAATATCCAAACTGTTCATCCTGTGTCACCGCCTTTACCGAATTACAAACAGGGGCTGACCGTATTCCACTGCCTGGCCGTTTCCCACCAGAACCTCTGCTACGGTTCCCGCATAGTCACTTTCAATTTCATTCATCAGCTTCATGGCTTCGATAATTGCCAGAACCTGGCCTTTTTCCACCACATCGCCCGCTTTAACAAAAGGAGCCGCATCCTCGGCAGGTGCTGCATAGAAAGTACCAACCAGGGGAGATTTCACAATGTTTCCGGAAACCGGTTCCGCTTTTTTCGCAGGCTCTGCTGCCTGAGCGGGAACTGCCGGTGAAACTGCAGCTTCCTGAGCAGCTTCGCACGTACCGGATTCATTTGCAGCAGCGCCATCAGCAGAACCTGCAGCTGCCAGCGCAGATACCTCTCTGCCGTTTTTTCTGTCATCCGATTTTTTCAGGGTAAGCTTGATGCCATCCCCTTCATATTTCAGTTCAGATAAATCTGATGCGGAAACGGCGTTCACCAGTTTTAAGATCTGTTCTGCATTCATGTTCTTCACTGCCCTTCATATTTTTTTACAAGTAAAGTCGCATTATGACCGCCAAATCCCAGAGAATTGGTCAGTACATAATTCACATCCTTTTCCACAGGTGCACCGACTGCATAATTCAGATCACATTCAGAATCCACATGTTCGGTTCCCATTGTCTGATGGATAAATCCATCCTGAATGGATTTCACGCATACAACAAATTCCACGCCGCCGGCTGCTCCCAGCAGATGGCCGATCATGGATTTGGTGGAATTAACTACCACATCTTTTGCTGCATCGCCCAGTGCCAGTTTGATTGCTTTTGTTTCAAACAGGTCATTGTGATGGGTGCTGGTTCCGTGGGCATTGATATAATCGATCTGTTCCGGAAGGACACCGGCCTCTTCCATAGCCAGCTTCATGGCCATGCCTGCGCCTTCGCCGTCTTCTGCAGGAGATGTGATATGATAAGCATCTCCTGTTGCTCCGTATCCGGCCAGTTCTGCATAAATGCGGACGCCCCTGGCTTTTGCATGCTCCAGTTCTTCCAGCACAACAATGCCTGCGCCTTCGCCCAGTACAAAGCCGCTGCGGTCCTTATCAAAAGGAATGGAAGCACGCATGGGATCTTCCGTTGTGGAAAGAGCGGTCAGCGCTGTAAAACCTGCCACACCGGTAGGACAGATGCAGCTTTCAGAGCCGCCGGCTACCATAACATCGGCATCACCGTACTGAATAGCACGAAATGCATCGCCGATACAGTGGGTACCTGATGCACAGGCCGTTACTACATTGGTACATTTGCCTTTCAAACCCAGCTGAATGGAAATATTGCCTGCTGCCATGTTGGAAATCATCAGCGGCACCATCAGAGGATTGACTCTGGAAGGTCCTTTGTCCTGAATCTTCTGATAATTGGTTTCGATAACCTCCAGACCGCCGATACCGGAGCCGACGATTACACCAACACGGTAGGGATTTTCCTGTTCCATCTGAATACCTGCATCTTCAAAGGCTTCTTTTGCTGCTGCTACAGCATACTGTGCGAAAGGATCCATACGTTTTGCCGATTTGAAATCCATACGTTCCTTTGCCACAAAGCCTTTTACTTCCGCTGCATTTTTTACTTTATAATCTGAGGTATCAAACTTCGTAATGGGACCGATTCCCACCTTGCCCTGACGAATTCCGCTCCAGAATTCATCTACGGTATTGCCGATTGGTGTTACGGCACCAAGTCCGGTTATTACAACTCTTCTCTTCATATTCTGCCTCCTACATGGCCATTCCGCCGTCAACACACAATACCTGGCCGGTAATATACCGTGCACTGTCTGATGCCAGGAACACTGCTGCCTGAGCAATATCCTCCGGCTCTCCGAAAGTTCCCATGGGAATCTGGGAAACGGCGCCTTCTTTTACCTTATCTGATAATACTGCTGTCATTTCCGTATTAATAAATCCGGGAGCAATGGCATTGACAGTGATTCCTCTGGAAGCCAGCTCTCTGGCAGCCGATTTTGTCAGCCCGATCACGCCTGCCTTGGAAGCTGCATAATTGGCCTGACCTGCATTACCCAGCACGCCGGATACGGATGCCATATTGATAATGTGTCCGCCTTTCTGACGGATCATCTGTCTTGCTGTAAAACGGATGCAGTTAAATGTTCCCTTCAGATTGGTATTCAGAACCGCATCATAGTCCTCCTCGGACATTTTCATGAGAAGGCCGTCTTTTGTGATACCTGCATTGTTTACAAGAATATCGATTTTACCGAAAACAGTCAGCACTTCCTTAATAAAATTTTCGCAGACTGCAAAATCGGAAACGTTGCACTGAAATACTTCTGCTCTGCCGCCTGCAGCTTCAATTTCCTGCTTTACCTCCAGAGCACGTGCTTCCGAACCATTGTAATTGATGGCTACCGCTGCACCCTCTGCTGCCATGGCACACGCAATAGCGCGGCCGATTCCGCGGGAAGCGCCGGTTACTACGGCAACTTTTCCCGCCAGCGAAAGATTTTTACCGGTTACTGCCTGATTATCTAACATAATTCGTTTACCACCTTTTCCACGTCTTCCCAGACTGCCACATTGAGTACTTTGACACTGCGGTCAATCTTTTTAATGAAACCGGCAAGTGTTTTTCCCGGTCCTACTTCCACAAATGTATCCACGCCTTCTGCAATCATGTTTCTCACGCTCTGTTCCCAGCGGACGGAGGAAGCCACCTGCTTTGCAAGCAGTTCCTTTGTTTCACGGATATCTGTTACGTATTCCGCTGTCACATTGGTCACATAAGGAACCTTCAGTTCATGAAGCTCCACCTTTTCCAGTACTCTGCCCAGTTCTTCGCCGGCTTCAGCAAGATAGGGAGAATGGAAGGGACCGCTGACATTCAGAGGAAGCACTCTTTTCGCGCCTGCTTTCTTCAGTTCGGCTGCAGCAAGCTCCACGCTTTCCTTCAGACCAGTTATAACGATCTGACCAGGGCAGTTGTAATTGGCAATGGTCACGCCCTCGATAGGATCAACCACTGCCTCAATTGCTTCTCCTGTCATGCCCAGTACAGCTGCCATGCTGCCCTTTCCACCGGGAACGGCATTCTGCATGAGAATCCCTCTCGTTCTTACCGTGGTGATGGCATCTTCGATTTCCATGCCGCCTGCCACCGCAATGGCACAGTATTCACCCAGGCTTAAGCCTGCCGTTACATCCGGTTTCAGGCCGCGTTCCGCCAGAACCTGCTCCATGGCAAGGCAGACCGTAACCAGAGCCGCCTGAGTATATTCTGTCTGATCCAGCTTATCATTTTCTTCAAAACACAGAGCCTTCATATCCAGACCAAGCAGTTCGCCTGCCCTGTCAACGATGCGGGCTGCAGTCTCACTGTTTTCATAAAAATCCTTTCCCATTCCGGCCTTCTGTGCGCCCTGTCCCGGGAAGATAAACGCTACTCTATTCATAGAATCCTTTGCCTCCGATTAAAGCGTCTGTTTCCTGAACCAGCTTCTGAATCAGTTCGCTGCAGCTTAATTTTTCCTTTACAAGACCTGCACTCTGACCCAACATCACACTGCCGTTTGCCACATCGCCGTCAACGACCGCTTTTCTCAGGCTTCCCAGAGTCAGCTGTTCCAGCTCCTCAAAAGATGCACCTTCCTGCTCTTTTTTAAGGTATTCGCGGGTCATGCGGTTTCTCAGAGCACGTACCGGATGGCCGGTACTTCTGCCTGTTACGCGGGTATCGATATCACCTGCTTTGATGATGCTGTCCTTATAATTTTCATGAACCTGACATTCTGTAGTAACAACAAAATGTGTACCCATCTGTACGCCCTGAGCACCCAGCATAAAAGCAGCTGCAATTCCGCGGCCGTCAGCAATGCCGCCTGCTGCAATCACAGGGATTGAAACAGCATCTGCAACCTGAGGAACAAGAACCATGGTAGTTGTCTCACCGATATGGCCGCCGGCTTCGGTTCCTTCTGCTACAACAGCATCCGCACCGCAGCGTTCCATACGTTTTGCCATAGCTACAGAAGCAACTACAGGGACAACCTTAACACCGGCTTCCTTCCACATCTTCATGTACTTTTCAGGAGTACCTGCGCCGGTGGTTACCACCTTCACACCTTCCTCTACAACGATCCTGGCTACTTCATCCGCATTGGGGCTGAGCATCATAATATTTACGCCAAAAGGCTTGTCGGTCAGGGCTTTCGCCTGACGGATCTGATCCCTCACCCATTCTGCCGGTGCACTGGCTGCTGCGATCAGTCCCAGACCGCCTGCTTCTGAAACAGCTGCTGCAAGATGATACTCTGCAACCCATGCCATACCGCCCTGAATGATAGGGTATTCAATTCCTAAAATTTCCGTAATCTTTGTCTTCATATTATTCCTTCCTGCCTTTCACTGCAGTCTGCTTTCCCGTTTTTCTGCAAAAACCGTTTTCTGCTGCTTTCAGTCAACCTTTTCCGGCGTTCTGCCGGCTGCCGTCCGTCTCTTAATGCCGTGTCTTATTTATGTTCTTCCAGATATTTTTCCACGTCACCGAGGGTAACCATCTGTTCCAGATCTTCAGCGGGGATTTCCACACCGAATTCATCTTCGAAAGTCATAACCATTTCAAACAGATCCAGAGAATCAGTGCCCAGATCATCCTTGAATGAGGTTTCTGCTGCTAAAGTATCGATTTCTACGTTTAATGCTTCTGCTACGATTTCTTTAATTCTTTCTAACATATCTGTGTTCCTTTCTCTTGTTAAATTCAATGTCTTCTGATTTATAAGTTCTATTTTTTACCATTCCACCAGGCTCGCGCCCCAGGAAAGACCAGCGCCGAAACCGGCCAGTATAATTTTCTGTCCCCTTTTCAGTTTTCCTTCCCGATTCATTTCATCGAGCAGGATGGGAATGCTGGCTGATGAAGTATTGCCATACTCCTGAAGATTCATGGGAAATCTGCTGATATCTGTTTTCAGCCTCTTTGCCACTGCCTCCACGATCCTGCGGTTTGCCTGATGAAGTACCAGATAATCGATATCCTCCATTGTCATATCTGCTTTCTTCAGCAGTTCTTCCACCGCTTCCGGTACTTTTTTAACTGCAAAACGGAATACCGCCTGTCCTTCCATCTGAATATACGTGTCCGGACGTGTAAAACAGGTCAGCGCCTCTCCTTTTGCCCCATCGGAATGGGTAAACATGGGAAGTGTGCTGCCTTTCTCTGCTTTCAAAACAGCTGCTCCTGCTCCATCGCCAAACAGGATGCAGGTACTCCGGTCCTTCCAGTCCACATATCTGGAAAGACGCTCCGCCCCGATGATCAGGGCATTCCGGTACATTCCCTGTGCCAGATAAGCCTGCGCCGTATTCCATGCGAACAGAAAGCCGGTACACGCTGCATTCAGATCAAAGCAGGTCGCATTGCCTGCGCCCAGTTCTTTCTGTACCTCACAGGCTGTACTTGGAAGCAGAACTTCGGATGTAAATGTACTGACAATGATCAGATCAAGATCTTCCGGCGCAATACCGCTGCCTTCAAGCGCCCTGCGGGATGCTTTCACGGCCATGGAAACCACCGTGTCCTCCTGAACGATGTGGCGTCTGACCACACCGGTTCTTTCTCTGATCCATTCGTCACTGGTTTCCACCATCTGTGACAGGTCATTGTTATCCAGAAAATGATCCGGGACGTAAGAACCTGTTCCGCAAATTCTTCCTATCATAGTTTGTTTGCCTCCAGAGCTCACATGTCTTCTGAGAAATCAAAGCCATTTAAATACTTTATCCTTCAAAAGTTTAACAATTCAAATTGTTCTTAATTCAAATGTTTTTCTCTTAAAATTATTTTGTATTCAAATGTTTTTATACTCAAACTATATCATACTTTTTTCATTTGTCAAGGGAGTATTTTAGATCTTATGTATTAATCCGAATACAACCACAGCAGGTCCGGCAGACGCAAAAAAAACCTCCGCCCGGCAGTTTTTACTGCGTAAGGCGAAGGCTCTTTGCTACTTTTTAAATGCGAAAAATCGCTGTCCAAAATTTTTCAGCTTTTCCAGTTCTGTTTCCGGCGCCAGACACATACCATCTCTGCAAAGGTAGTACACCGCTCCCTCTGCAGGTACGGGATACTCTGCGGTAAAAGGCAGAACCTCCGCCAGTCTCCTGCTGTTTGCAGCCGTTTTATGCAGAACTGTCAGGTTGGGGATCTCCTGTTTCTTTAATAATGCAGTCAGTTCCTCAGGAAACTTCTGCCCGGCTGATACACAGATCAGCATTTTCCACGGATACAGCGCCTGCGTCAGGGCAATCAGACTCATGCTGCAGCCCATGGGATATTCCCTGACAACATCTGTCAGAAAACGGATCTGCCGGTCGGCTGCTTCCCGATACCGCATCTCACCGGTACAGGCCGCAGTCTCTTCCAGAAGAACAGCTGCTGCCGAATTGCCGGAAGGAACAGCGCCATCGTAGGTTTCCTTCGGTCTGGCGATCAGCGCTTCCGCATCAGATGCCGTCATGAAATACCCGCCTGCCTCACCATCCTCAAACAGATTTATCATCTGTCCGGTATAAAATACGGCTTCCTTCAGATAGTCCGGATCCAGTGTCACCTGATAAAGCTCAAACAGAGCCAGTCCCCACACTGCATAATCATCCAGCTGCCCGGCATGGGCCGCATCACCGTCTCTCCACCGGTGCCAGAGCCGTCCGCCCTCACCTGTCATATGGTTCCTGACAAAATTCACATTGTCTGCCGCCGCCTGCAGATACCGGTCATCCCCCAGAATCCGGGCTGCCAGAGCAAATGCCATGGTCATCCAGCCATTCCATGACAGGATCACTTTATCATCCTTATGCAGGCTGGTGCGCTTCAGACGATATTCGTACAGCCCTTGCAGCCGGGCTTCATCCGCAAGCCAGGGCTGCCATACCGGCGTTTCCATCCCGTTCCCATCCTTATTCCCTCTGTCCGATGCCAGCCCTGCACCAATCCGGTTGGGAATCGACCGTCCCTCAAAATTGCCTTTCTCCGTAATATCATAAATCCGGCAGAATTCCTGCCCATCCTCCTGACCCAGCACCCGGCAGACCTCCTCCGGGGTAAATACATAATATTTGCCTTCCACCCCGTCGCTGTCCGCATCCTGTCCACAGAAAAACTCTCCCTCCGGTCCTGTCAGTTCCCTCAGCACATAATCAAGGGTTCTTCCTGCCGTATCCCTATAAACCGTTTTACCGGTGATACGGAAAGCTTTCAGATAAGCCATGGCAAGCAGCGCATTGTCGTACAGCATCTTCTCAAAATGAGGAACCAGCCATTTTTCATCGGTGGAGTAACGGGAAAATCCGCCGCCAATCTGGTCATGGATACCGCCTTTTGCCATGGCCTCCAGCGTATCCTCCGCCATTTTCATGGCATAGGACTGGTTTTCCAGCACGGCATACCGCATCAGAAAAAGCAGGTTGTGAGGAATCGGGAATTTAGGAGCCGGCCCGAAACCGCCCCACCGGCCATCAAACTGCTTCACGAAAAGCTGCACCGCGCTGTGCAGCAGCATCTTATCCGGCTCTGCAGAGGTTTCCGGTTCCTTTTTCTTCCCGTAATTCTCATTGAGGAACTCCCGGATTACGTTGCCAACTCTCAGGGCCTCACCACGGTTGTATTTCCATACTGCGGCCACCTTCTCCAGCACATCCATCAGCCCCGCGTAGCCAGATCTCTGCTTCTTCGGAAGATATGTCGCCGTAAAAAACGGCTTCTGATCCGGCGTCATGATCACCGTCAGAGGCCACCCGCCGGAACGGTTCATGGCCTGGCAGACCGCCATATACACTGCATCAATATCAGGCCGCTCCTCCCGGTCCACCTTGATGCAGATGTAATCCCGGTTCAGAACCAAAGCTACCTCTTCGTCCTCAAATGACTCGTGGGCCATCACATGACACCAGTGGCAGGTAGAATAGCCGATACTCAGAAAAACCGGCTTATCCTCCTTCGCCGCCCGCTCAAACGCCTCCGTACACCAGGGATACCAATCCACCGGATTAGCCGCATGCTGCAGCAGATACGGCGATTTTTCATTTATCAAATGATTCATCTGTCATCCTTCCTCCATCATTGTTCTGCTATTAACATTGTTTTACTGTCAGCACTATTTCACCGTCAGCACTGTATTGCCACCAGCATCAGTGTACTGTCATAACCGAGAATTTATACTCTTCGTTCTGCGGAATAGAGCTTCCCATATAGCTTTCCACAAATTTAAAATATCCATCCGCTCCCAGCTGTTTTCCCCAGGTATCGACAGAATCCCTGATTCTGAGCAGGCAGATAACGGGTTCCTTATAGTATTTTTTCAGTTCCTCTTTGTCTTCAAAATTCATTTCCTGCTCCTGCAGAACTTCCCTGACTTCAGGATTGACAAAAGGATCAAACGCCATTTGCAGTGCATCTGCCAGCAGTTCTGTTTCCGGTGACAGAAAGGCAGACAAATCATACTCCTCACCGGTCACGCAGGACTGAATCCGAAACAGAACCACCGAAATCGCTTCTTTCAGGCGATAGCTGCTGGCAGCCGGATTTTTCCGATGCGCCTTCAATGCATTTCCCTCCAATGGAAACAGCGTCATGGCATGCATCTCCTCGTCACCCTTACGTATCTTTCCATATATTCTTTCCATCTGACTGCTGATTTTCTCAAACTGATAAGAATTTACTTTTGTTGCCATTTATATTTCCTCCTTTAACTGTACGGAATCTGTCAGTCTGTTCATGACCTGACAGTTCTGTATCTCTTTAGTTTTTATAAGCCTTCATGATATGAAAAAGAACCTGCTCATCCTCCACAATATAGCACAGACAGATTTTTGCCTCTTCTGAAGTAAAAAGTCTGGAATGAGCTGCAGGATTCCGGTATTTCAGGCGAACGCTGTCAATACAATCCAGCTGAAACCATATCTCCTGCTCCATATGATCTTCAAAAGTATCCCGGAACATTTCCTGCTTCGCATAAATAAGGAAATTTCTCCGGATATAGCTGACTCCCTCCTGATCACAGCGGGTAACAATTCTCCGGATATTGCCCATACTGCAGAAAGAAGCCGGCTCCCCGCAGTACAGCATATTTTTCGGCCATTTTTTGTAATCAGTACCGAACTGTTTATCAAGATAAATCTTATAGGAATCAAAATATCTCACACGGGTTTCAACTTCCATGGCCTTGGAAGCCAGCAGACATACACTGGAATAATCACAGCCGGAGCCATAATCCTGCAGCAGATCATACATGACTTCCGCTGTAATCAGGAAATCTTTCGCCGCTTCACAAAGCGCAGTAAACAATTCCCCTTCTTTCACGGTAAAATACTCCTTCTTTTTCTTATACAGAGCACTTTCCTTCCGGCCTTTCGCCACCTGCAGAATCTCGGCAATATACCATTCCAGCCTTTCTTCGGAAAAAGAATCTTTTTTAACCTCCTCCGTCATTTTCAGAATCTCTTCAATCTCTTCATTGGTAAGACCGATCTGTTTGATCAGCATTTTGAGAACCCGAATCTGCTCCTGAACCTCCGACATCCTGGCAAGTTTCTTCAGCAGCTTCCGATTCTCATCATGCACCTGATCCATCTGTTTCTCCAGTTGAACATGATTCTCTTCAAGTCTTTCTATTCTTCGCCACAGATCCCTTTTTTCCCTGTCCAGATTCCTCTTCTCCCCCTTCAGAACCTCATTTATCCCTTCAAGCGCCCCATTTGTCTCTTCCAACACCGCATTTGCCTTTTTCAGTTCCGCATTTTTCTCTCCCAGTTCTTTATTCACCTGTTCCAGAAGTTCATTCCAGAGCTTCAGTGTATCATTTTCCTTTGTGAGCCTCTGTTTTTTCTCATCCGCACTGCGTTTTAACCTGAAAACTGTCAGAACAAGCCCAAAAGCAGCAGATGCCAGCAGCAAAACCAACAACACAGAATACAGGCGAAAATAACAGATAAAAAACACTGCCGCTGAAAAAAGCGCGCCAAGCAGTAACCACGCCCCGTATTTTGTCCAAAAAGAATCATCTCTGTATGCTTTTGCGGAAGGCATATGCATTGCTTTGGAAGCAAAATTTTTCTCTTTTGATATAGTGGAAAAATCTCTCTTTTTTTCAAAAGAAACAGATTCTTTTGCTTGAGCCGGAAAATCTTTTTGGTCCTGTTTTTCAGGGAAAAAATTTCTATAATCCTGCCCGGAAAGACTAATATATCTCATTCTGGCATAATCACCTTGATCTTCAGTGTAAGAACCTCTAGATTCATACGTAATAAGTATTTTTCGTTCCTTGCGAACAATGTCTTTTTTCACAGAAAATTCTGTTTCTTCTGGCAATGCTCGGGAATAACAGGAATCTGTATCCCCTTCTAAACAGCGCAGCATAGCTAAATACATACTACTTTTTCCATTCGCAGTCATCCCCATCTTCTGTGGTAACTGTTTCTCCAACGGTTCCTGTGTCTTCAATGGTTCTCCAGCTGTATCATCCGGCAGTCCCTCGAAAATACCATCCAATTCACTATCCGTCTCCGGCCCCGCATCAGTGTATGATTCCACTGATTCCTTAACAGACCGGACACAATCCATATCCTCATCCGACCACTCATCTTTATCCAGCAGGCTCTCCAGTTCCAGCAACTGTTTTTCAAACTGCTTTTTCTGTTCCCGCAGTTCTTTATCCGTATACTGATCATCGTCAAAGGCAAACTGACCCGCTGCCGATGCATCATCTGTTCTCATCTCATTCATCGTTCGGTCTATCTCCCGCAAAATATATCTGTCAGATATATCCTGTCAAATATTTCCTGTCAGATTATATCTGATACATGTATTCCCGATCTGATTCATATTCTGTCCGATCATGCATCAGACCTTTATCCGATCTTTCTCTGCGGTTATTTTAACACAGCATTTAAATAATATCCACTGTCTGATTTTTTTCGGAGGATGCAATTAAGCCGTAACTGTTCAGAGCCAGCCTCGAAAACAAAAAAGCCAGAAAACTGCTCCGGACAGCTAAAAACATGCAGGATGCTGCTGCCCACATAATGCCTCCGCAGGCCGGACTGCTGCATACAGCCATTAAAACACCTGTTGGCTGCTTTTAATCGGACCATAACTCATTTCTCCGCATCGACTTCAAAAGGTTGCTATTTTCCGGAGTTTTGAGTACAATACAGACAGGTAACAGATTGGAAGGAGCGTTCAGCAAATATGGGAAGATTTTTGAATCCGGATAACAGTGCATTTCAGACAGCACTTAATTCAGAAATTTATATAGACAAAACTGCATTACTTGAATACACCAATAAAGTAATCAGTTCCCGGCAGGCATTTATCTGCAACAGCAGACCGCGCAGATTTGGAAAATCCATGACTGCCGATATGCTTACAGCCTATTACAGCAAGGGATGCAGCTCAAAAGAAATGTTTGAACACCTCGCCATCGGTAAGAGTGAACATTTCCAGAAGCATCTGAATCAGTTTGATGTCATACATTTCGATATACAATGGTGCATAGAACCGGCCGGCGGACCGAATCATATTGTATCTTTTATCACGAAGAATGTGCTTCGCGAACTTCGTGAATGTTACCCGAATCAGGTACCGGATTATGTACGTTCCCTGCCGGATGCCCTATCCTGCATCAATGCAGCAGTGCAAAAACGTTTTATTGTAATCATTGATGAATGGGATGTATTGATTCGTGATGAAGCTGCCAACCAGACCATTCAGGATGAATATATCCGTTTTCTCCGCGGAATGTTCAAAGGAACCGAACCTACAAAATACATTGCATTGGCCTATCTGACCGGAATTCTGCCAATCAAAAAACTGAAAACCCAGTCTGCCCTGAATAATTTTATGCAGTATACTATGATAAGCCCGGGGGCTCTGGCGCCTTATACAGGATTCACTGAAGATGAAGTGGCTCTCCTCTGTGAAAAATACGGTCAGGATTTTACAGAAGTAAAAAGATGGTACGATGGCTATCGGCTCGGAAAATACCATATATATAATCCCAACGCAGTCGTAAATCTTATGATAGAAGAAACATTCCAGAGTTACTGGTCACAGACAGGTACATTTGAAGCAATTCTACCGCTGATCAACATGGATTTTGACGGTCTGAAAACAGCTGTTATTGAGATGCTTTCCGGGGCTTCGGTGGAAGTCAATACCAATTCATTCCAGAATGATACGACCAGCTTTTCCAGTAAAGATGATGTCCTTACTTACCTGATTCATCTGGGTTATCTGGGATACAACCAGACTGCCAGAACAGCCTTTATCCCCAATGAAGAAATCAGGCAGGAACTGACAATCGCAACAAGAAAAAGCAGCTGGAATGAACTGATCACATTCCAGCAGGAATCTACTGAACTTCTGGACGCAACTCTGGATATGGACAACGATACCGTTGCTGCAAAAATTGAGAAAATACACGATGAATACACCTCGGCGATTCAGTATCATAATGAAAATTCTCTCGGCTGTGTGCTGGCAATTGCGTACCTGAGTACCATGCAGTATTATTTCAAGCCCATTCGGGAACTGCCGACAGGCAGAGGATTTGCAGATTTTGTATATCTGCCGAAAACAGAATACGCTGAAGATTACCCGGCACTGCTGGTGGAACTGAAATGGAATCAGAATGCAGCGTCAGCAATCCGGCAGATTTATGACAGAAAATATCCTCAGTCTCTGACACAATATACCGGAAAAATCCTTCTTATCGGCATCAGCTACGACAAAAAAAGCAAAAAGCATCAATGCACCATTGAGCAGTATAATGCAGACAGCTTCGCAGATTGAAATGGCTCTGTAGCAGAATTTCCCGATGCCATCATCCAGAAGGGAGAATCCACATGACATATGAGGCTCTATTACATGGAAATCCTGCACAGAAACAATGTCTCTGCACAGGATTCCTTCGCAATAAAGCCTCATCTGTTCCTTTATCTGTTGTCAATCTTCATTTATCTGAGATCTGTCTGCTTATCTAGGATCTGTCCGTTTATCTGCTGCTGCCTATCTGCGGTCCAGTTCGTAAACTGCTACTGTTCCTCCGACTTCGCAGGCAGCCATAAGCAGAGCTTTCCTCGTCGGGCTTTTGCTGGCAGGTATAAATTTCAGACCTTCAGGTGAATCATCAGCTGCTACATCAGCGGAAAAATCACGGGAGTTGATATAGTTTGCATAGGTAACATCAGCAGGATTGGTAATATCATAAACCATTACTCCACCGATACGCTCCAGCGTAATAAATGCGTATGTTCTACCATTTATTTTACCTGTAGTAACTGTTTCAGCTTCCGGACCTTTTTTGCCGGAGCGGTCATCTATGGTCAGATCATCATTTGAACAGTTAAAATATTCCGGCAGATATGCTGCGGTTTTTGCTTCAAAATCATTTTTGCTGTCAAAGCATTCTTTCAGGCCGTCCCTGCTTACACGGAACATGGTGAAGGAACGTCCGCCAAAGAGGTAATCACATTCCGCATCCAGTCCATCATAGTCCTCAGCGTCAAAAAATACTACCTTTCCTTCAAGGCCCGAATTATCAGCTGTAATTTTTCCGGTAGGAGATGTTTTGTTTTTCCCGAAATTGCGTTCATCTTCGTTAAGATAATCTCCCCATTCTCTGGAATCGCCTTCATTTGCAGTCAGCAGATAGTCCCTGCCATGGATATTTACCAGCGCAATGCCATCAGGCATGCGGAGCCCCCGGAGAGAATCATATGTCTGGGGTTTGTATTCCTCATCCTTCTTATCGATATCCACTGCGATTTCTGAATAATCCTCAAATCCTGCTGAAAAAATATCTGTAAATCTGCCTGATGCCAGATCCAGCACTGCAATAGCATTTGCCTCCTGCAGTGAAACATACGCAGTCCTGTCATTGCATGCGATATATTCAGGCTCCAGATCTGCGGAAGGAGCTGTATTTTTCTTCAGAACAATATTTTTATCAACCAGTTTCCTGCGGGCTTTTTCACTGTCAAAAGCAGTAAAATCTGCAGTGAAAGCAGAATATCTTTTGGTTTTAATAATCGTAACAGATCCGGCCGGATCAACTGCATTGTCACCATAGCCCTCTCTCGGTTCCCCTTCGTTCGCGGTCAGAATTCTGTCTCCATTGGGAGTAAATGTAATCATATCCGGCTGCACACCTGTTTCAACAGTTGTGATAAATGTAAGAGAACCATTGCGATTGCAGCTGAAAATTGCAGCTCTGCCGTTGTCTGCATATCCTTCTGCCTGAATCGCCACTGCCAGCAGTTTTCCATTCGGTGATACTGCTACAGATGTCATATCACCGTATACAAAACCCTCATCCTCCACCAGTGCTTTCACATCAATGTCACGGCCGCTCAGAGAAGAAACAGATCTGCATGAAGTCCTGTTTTTCATGGAAATAGCAGTGAGCACACCTTTCTGTCCATTGACAGCATAAGCATAACCGTTTTTGCTGTTATAATCAACGATTTCCATAACACCGCCATCCTCATTGGTCATACCGCTGTCGTATCTTGCAATCTGATTCAGCTTCAGGGAAGCGGTTCTGTTCTCAAAACCTGCCGCCTGAGCAGACTGATGTGTACAGTGATTTTTCCCGGCAGCCTGTACCCCCGGAGCAAAACCTGCTGTCATAACAAACGCCAGTGTCAATGCACTCAATCGGCGAAATAATTTGCTTTTCATAATTTCATTCCTTCCTTATATCTTTATGAATCATTTTATTTTATGAATCTGCTTGCAATTATACGGATTTGTCATGAAGTCATCTATCATACAGCGGTAAATTTTATGTAAAAATGAGCTATAATAATACTGGAGCAGCATATGTCATAGAAGCTGCCGCTCCATTGATATCTGTTGATATTATTCCGGTTATGAAATATAATTGACCTGGAAAATTGACCTGCAATCAGGAAGAAAAAAGGAGCAGCACGATGTATCGTATTTTAATCATTGAAGATGATTTTGCGTTGGCGCAGATCATGAAAAAACAGATCGAACCATGGGGAAATGAAGTTCAGTTGATTACTGATTTTCAAAATATAATGCCTGCATTTATCGAATACAGTCCGCATCTGGTTCTGGTGGATATTATGCTGCCATTTTTCAACGGATACCACTGGTGCAGTGAAATCCGAAAAATCTCCAATGTGCCGGTTGTATTTATCTCTTCGGCTTCCGACAACATGAACATTGTTATGGCAATGAGCATGGGAGGAGATGATTTTATCCCCAAGCCGGTTGACCCGAATGTTATGAATGCAAAAATTCAGGCGATTCTACGGCGTGCATACAGCATGACAGGCACCGCTCCGGCACTGGAACATCGCGGAGCCATCCTGAATCTGAGTGACAGCACACTGAGCTTCGAGGGAAAGACGATTGATCTGACCAGAAACGAGTTCCGTATTTTACAGACGCTGATGGAGAACAAAGGAAAAATTGTCAGCCGTGATACCCTGATGATGAAGCTCTGGCAGGATGACTGCTATGTGGAGGAAAATACACTGACGGTCAATGTAACAAGATTACGCAGAAAACTGGAGAAGGCCGGTTTATGCGATTTCATCACAACAAAGGTTGGAAGCGGGTACATCATCAAATGAAAAAACTATTATTCTCCTATCTAAAAGAAAAACGATATTCGCTGTTGTTTTTTGGTCTGTTTTTATTGATTTTTGCTGTGATCTATAACCTGTATGCGGTAGATTGGGAAGCATATTTCTATGCAGCCGGTCTGTGTATTTTCATTGGCCTGATGATTCTGATCTTTCCATTCATCCGTTTTTTGGACAGTCATAAAGAACGACTGATTAAAATTTCTTCCATCGAACAGGATTATGGAACGCTTCCCGTAGCGGAAACACTGGCCGAACAGGATTATCAGGAAATGGTTGCAGCTCTTGGCCGCCGCTGTAATGAACTGTCCACTGCGTTTCAGGCAGAACGTCAGGACAGTCTGGACTACTACACCACATGGGTTCACCAGATCAAGACACCGATTGCGGTAATGCAGATGATTTTAAAAGCGGAGGACACCGAGGAACACCAGGAGCTGTCCGCTGAACTGTTCCGTATCGAACAGTATGCAGAAATGGTACTGAGCTACATCCGGCTTGGCAGCGAGACAAATGACTTTGTTTTTCAGGAATATGCGCTGGATGACCTGATTCGTCAGAGTATCCGCAAGTATGCCCCGCAATTTATCCGCAGGAAGATCCGACTGATTTATGAGCCGGCAGAAGGAACCGTATTAACCGACGAAAAATGGCTCTGCTTTATTCTGGAACAGCTGCTGTCCAATGCGGTTAAATACACCTATCAGGGAAGTGTGTCCATTTCCGTCTCACCGGAAAAGGTGCTGACCATCCGTGATACCGGCATTGGCATTGCCCCGGAAGACCTGCCGAGGATATTTGAAAAGGGCTTCACCGGCTACAATGGCCGGGCGGACAAAAAATCAACCGGGCTGGGATTATACCTGAGCAAACAGGCCTCGGATAAGCTGGGCATCCGCATTTCTGCTGTTTCAAGGCCGGGACAGGGTACTGCAATTTCTCTGGATTTATCCTCCCGAAAGCTGGAAGTAGAATAAAACTGCGGTCTTACAAAAATGTCACATTCACAGGCCAAAATGTCACCCCAATCGATGTTGGCATTTCGACTTTTCTGTTAGGATAGAGCCATCACAACAAGGAGGTAATTCTGATGACAGTCTTAGAAGTAAAAAGTCTGAAAAAAATTTATACAACCCGTTTCGGCGGGAATCAGGTGCAGGCTCTTTCCAATGTGAATTTTTCCGTGGAGCAGGGCGAATATGTGGCAATTATGGGAGAATCCGGCTCCGGCAAGACTACCCTGCTGAACATTCTGGCGGCACTGGACCGCCCCACCAGCGGACAGGTATTGCTGAATGGGAAGGAACTGGGCGGAATCCGTGAAAAGGATCTGGCAACCTTCCGGCGAGAGAACCTGGGATTTATCTTTCAGGAGTTTAATCTGCTGGACACCTTTTCTGTGAAGGACAACATCTTTCTTCCGCTGGTACTCAGCGGAACCGGTGTATCTGAAATGGAAAAGCGTCTGAAGCCCATTGCCGGGGAACTTGGCATTGCCGATCTGCTGAACAAATTCCCCTACGAAATTTCCGGGGGGCAGAAACAGCGCGCAGCCGTTGCAAGGGCACTGATTACAAATCCACAGCTGATTCTGGCAGACGAGCCGACAGGTGCTCTGGATTCCAAATCAACTGATGATCTGCTGGAAACCTTCCGAAAGATCAATGCGCAGGGGCAGACGATTCTGATGGTAACGCACTCTGCAAAAGCAGCCAGCCATGCGGGCCGGGTGCTTTTTATCAAGGACGGGGAAGTATTCCATCAGCTCTATCGCGGCAGCAGCACAAATGAACAGCTCTACCAGAAAATATCCGACACGCTGACCGTGCTGGCGACAGGTGGTGAACACCGATGAAGATTGGATTTTACAGCCGTCTGGCATGGAATAATATCAAAAAGAACGCAAGGCTTTATATTCCCAATATACTGACCGGCATGGGACTGACCGCAGTATTCTATATCATATTTACCCTGTCTGTTGATAACCGGCTGAGAGAAGTTCGCGGCGGACGCTATCTGCCTACAGTCCTGCCTCTTGGGGTGGTGATTGTAGCGCTGCTTTCCTTTATCCTGGTCCTTTACACCAACAGCTTCCTGATGAAGCAGCGGAACCGGGAATTTGGCTTATATAATGTATTGGGCATGGAAAAACACCACATCGGAAAAATTCTGTTCTGGGAAACTGCCATTTGTGCCCTTTTCGTTCTGGCAGGAGGACTGGCTTGCGGAATCATCCTGTATAAGCTGTGCGCTTTGCTGATCTGCCGTATTCTGGCGGTAGACAGCGTTCTGGGGTTTTATCATATTACTCCCCAAACCCTGATACCTTCGGCATTGTTTTTCCTTGCACTGTATCTGCTGACCTATGTCTTCAACCGGATTCGCATTGCACGCATGAACCCGGTGGAACTGCTGCAAAGTACTCATACCGGTGAAAAGGAACCGAAGGTAAAATGGCCGTTTTTGCTGATCGGGATTGCTTCCTTAAGCACAGGATACTATGTTTCCATAACAACACAGGAACCGCTGAAAGCAATTGAACTGTTTTTCGCTGCGGTCATTCTGGTCATCGTTGGTACCTACTGCCTGTTTATCACCGGGAGTACGGCTTTGCTGAAGCTGCTGAAACGCAGCCGGAAGTTCTATTATCAGAAAAAGCACATGATTGCCGTCTCGGGCCTTCTCTATCGCATGAAACAGAATGCTGTGGGACTTGCCTCGATTACGATTCTGGCAACAATGGTTCTGGTGATGGTG
>JALFLM010000083.1 GCA_022774705.1 Lachnospiraceae bacterium
CCATGAGTGCAGGTGCAGGCTTTATGGTAGCAATCACAGGCGCAATCATGAAGATGCCCGGTCTGCCCAAGGTTCCTGCAGCAGAACGTATCGACGTTGATTCCACAGGCAAGATTACCGGTCTGTTCTAAAAAGCGACAATACAGAGGTTTTGCAGCCTGAAAAATAAATTTTTAACAAATTCACAGAAAAGTATAGAAGATTATCATTTTCTGTGATATAATTCCAGATAACTTGGCGGCCTTCTGTAAAGAAGGCTGCCTTGAATCGGAAATCCCATGTGGATTTCAGACCGGAGGTACAGTATTATGAAATTAGTACAGGCCAGCTGTGTTGGATTTGTAGATGAAACATTTTCAAAAGCTCCCGTACCCGGCGGCGGCGGTGTCGCTGCTCTGGCCGGCGCACTTGGTACCGCTCTTGGCGGCATGGTGTGCAACCTGACTACAGGTAAGAAAAAATATGCGCAGTACGAAGAAGATATTCAGCGCATCATGAATGAAGCAGAAGCTCTGAAGAACAGACTTCTGGAGCTGATTGATGAAGACGCACAGAATTTCTTCCCTCTGTCCAAAGCATACGGACTTCCCAAAAACACGGAAGAAGAGAAGAAGATCAAGGAAGAGACTCTGCAGAAATGTCTGAAGGTTGCTATTCAGGGACCTGTTGATATTATGAAAGTCTGCCATGACGCAATCAAGCTTCAGGAAGAACTGGTGGACAAAGGCTCCATGCTGGCAATTTCGGATGTTGGATGCGGTGTTCTCCTTCTGAAGGGAGCTATGCAGAGCGGATGGCTGAACGTGGTTGTCAATCTGAACAGCATTACAGACGAAAAGTATGTGGCAGATTTAAGAGCAGAACTTGTTCCTCTTATGGATGAAGGCTGCAGAATCTGTGATGAAGTCTATGAAAAGGTTCTGGCTAAATTAGGCTAGATCAGATCCGAATTTAAAACATATTTACATATTAAGGAGGACTCTCAAAATGAGCGCTAAAGTATTAGATTGCAAATTAGTTGCACAGTCAATCAAAGACGAATGTAAAGCAGCAGCTGATGAATTAAAAGCAAAGGGCATTACTCCCAAGCTTGGTATCTTCCGTGTAGGTGCTAAAGGTCCCGACCTTTCCTATGAAAAAGGTGCTACAAAGACCATGAACGAAGCAGGCATCGAAGTTCAGGTATTTGAACTGCCCGCTGACGTTTCCCAGGAAGAATATATCGAAAAATTCAAAGCCGTTAATGCAGATCCCGCTATTCATGGTATCCTTGCATTCCGTCCTCTGGACAACATTGATGAAAACGTTGCAATCGGCGAAAATATCAGCCCCTTAAAGGACGTTGACGCCTGTACAGCAGCTAACATGGGCAAACTGGTTATCAATGATCCCACAGGTCTGTATCCCTGTACAGCAAGCGCAATCGTAGAAGTTATCGACTACTACGCAGAAGAAATCAAAGAAGTTGCAAGAGCTAAATTCCAGCCTCTGCCTCTGGCAAAACCCGGCCAGGAAGACGATGTTGCATGTGGTCTTGACGTATGTATCATCAACAACTCCAACGTTATCGGCAAGCCTGTATCCATGATGCTGACAAACCGTTTTGCAACTGTATCTATCGTTCATCATCTGACACATCCCGAAATCAAGAACGAATATACAAGAAGAGCTGACGTAGTTATCGCTGCTACACCTTTCAAGAATTCTGTAACCGCAGATATGATCAAAGAAGGCGCTGTAGTTATCGATGCTGCTGTAGTCAGAGAAAAAGCTTTTGACGCTGACGGCAATCCGATCATGAACGAAAAGACCGGACGTCAGAAGATCATTACCTTAGGCTGCTGCGCACCTGAAGTAGAAGAAGTTGCAAGCTGGAAGACACCTGTTCCCGGCGTAGGCGCTATCACATCCGCACTGCTTGCTAAGAACCTGATCAAAGCATGCAAACTGCAGAACGGTATTAACTAATGGTGTTATTTACCGGGTCAGTGCAGATCCGGTGGATATAGATGTCAGGGAGAGCCGGGACAGAAGCTGTTCCGGTATCTCCCTGCAGAAATAAAAAATTCACAGAAAGGAGAACAATGTGAATTATCCCAAGTTTGTTTTAAAAGACAAAGCAGAACTGGAAGCGCTGTTAGCTGATAAAGATAACCTGTTTGTTGTTTCCTGTAATAAGTGTTTCAAAGAAATCGAAACAACTGAAGAACCGGAATCAGCAGAGTTTATCCAGCTGGCAACGGAACAGGGAAAGAAAATCACTGGCTCTGTTCAGATTGATTTCCTGTGTAATTCAGTTCTGACTGAAAAGAAACTGGCAGATGTAATTCCTGAAGGAACTGAGTACATTGTAACGATCGCCTGCGGTCTTGGTATTCAGACAGTTGCTGCCCAGAAGAACATTCCGATTGTTGCAGCTACAAACTCACTGAACTACATTGGACATCATGGCATGGCATTAACCAATAAGACATGTGGTGCATGTGCTCAGTGTTATCTGAACCTGACAGGAGGTATTTGTCCGATTGTTGATTGTACAAAGAGCCTGCTGAATGGTCAGTGTGGTGGTGCCAAGAACGGTAAGTGCGAAATTGATCCCAAGAAAGACTGCGCATGGGAAAATATTTACCAGCGTCTCGAAAAACAGGGTCGTCAGCAGGAGTTTATCGATCAGCCTATACAGCTGCGTGACTATTCCAAGATCAACCATAAGGTGATTACCGAATATGTAAAAGCTGTTCGTGAAAATCGTCTTGAAGGCTTCTACGGCGGCGTTCATCCCGCTGAACGTAAGGAATTTACAGAGCATGTTGCTCTTCAGAGATTCCCTGAACCTGAGGAAGTAGTAATTCCTACATCCATGCATGTTGGTGCTCCTGCAACTCCCATCGTTGCTGTTGGTGATCATGTAAAAGTTGGTCAGAAGATTGCAGAAGCTTCCGCATTTATCAGTGCCAATGTACACTCCAGCGTAAGCGGTACTGTAACAGCAGTTGAACCCCGCTTACATTCCAATGGCAAGGAAGTTGTTTCCATCGTTATCAAGAGTGATGGAAAGAACGAAGTACACGAATCTGTACAGCCTGCCGGCAAGAGTCTGGATGAACTGACAAAAGAAGAAATCGTGGAAATCGTTAAGGAAAAAGGTATCACCGGTATGGGTGGTGCAGGATTCCCTACATACGTAAAACTGATGCCCGGCAAGCCCATCGACTACGTCCTCATCAACGGCAGTGAATGTGAACCTCTGCTTACAGCGGATCACAGAGCACTTCTTGAGTTCACAGATGAGATTCTCTTTGGTCTGAAGGCTATCATGAAGGCTGTTGATGCTCCCAAAGGTATCATCGTGATTGAAAACAACAAACCTGATGCAATCGAAGCGATGAAAGCTAAGATTGAAGGCATCGATAATCTCGAAGTTTGTGAAGCAGCTACACAGTACCCTCAGGGCGCTGAAAAGATGATCATCAAACGCGCTGTTAAACGTCAGGTTCCCAGCGGCAAGCTCCCTGCAGATGTAGGCTGTGTAGTAAGCAACATCAGTACAGCAATCGCTATCTCTGATGCGATTCAGAAAGGTATGCCTTTGGTAGAACGTATTGTTACCATTACCGGTGAACGTATGCTGCGCAGAGCAAATTATATCGTTAAGATCGGTACCAATGTACAGGATCTGATTGATTACTGCGGCGGTACTACCGGTGAAGATGTAACTATTAAGATGGGCGGTCCTATGATGGGTGCAGTTCTGACCAATACAGAAGTTCCCGTTATCAAAGGTACTAACGGTATTATTGCCGTTCCTACCGACCATACACAGGAAGTTGCATGTATCAAGTGCGGCCGTTGTGTAGACGTCTGTCCTATGGAGCTTGCTCCTCTTAACTTTGCAAAATACGTGGATGAAGGTAATGCACAGGCTCTTCTGGATGCCAATATCATGGATTGTTTCCAGTGCCGCTGCTGCGAATACATCTGTTCATCCAAGATCCCGTTGGTAACTAAGATTGGTGTCGGCAAGACAATGGTTATGGAGATGAAGAAAAAATGTTAATGACAACCTTAAAATCCAGAGAAGCCATTGCATCGCTGGTAGACGGCAAAGCTTTCATTATCAACTGCCATGGATGCAAGGAAGTAGGTTTTCCTGAAGCAGAAGCAAATGAACTGGAAAAGGAACTTTGTGATGCAGGAAAAGTAACTGGTATTATGACAACAGATTACGTTTGTAATCCTGAGAATTTTAAACTTCGTTTGAAAGCATATATTCCCCAGATCGAGGAGGCAGATGTGATTCTGGTTCTCTCCTGTGGTGTGGGTGTACAGACTGTTGCTGAAATCTTTGAAGACAAGAAAGTATGCGCTGCATGTGATACGATCGAACTTCCCGGTTACCAGGGTGTAACAGCACTGGAAGTAGATTGTGATCAGTGTGGTGAATGTTTCCTGAATATGACCGGCGGTATTTGCCCGATTACGGCCTGCTCCAAGAGTCTTGTTAACGGACCTTGCGGTGGTACCAAGGAAGGCAAATGCGAAGTTGATTCCAATATGGAATGTGGTTGGGAAAGAATCTACAGACGCCTTGAGGCTCAGGGCCGTTTAGACGTTCTTAAATGTCCTACCAAGCTGCATGATTTCTCAACAGTTAAAGCAACAGGTGCATGTAAACAGTCAGAATAAATTATCATAGAACTGAAATATGTTAGGAGCAGTGAAAAATGAAAATTACAGAATTGTTTAAACAGGGAGAATTTGTTATCTCCGCAGAAGTTGGCCCGCCCAAGGGATGTCATGCTGACGAACTGATTGAAGACGCTAAAAAGTATCTTACTAATGTTCATGCAATTAACGTAACTGATAATCAGTCATCTGTAATGCGTCTTGGTTCTCTTGCAGTTTGTAAGGCTCTGAAGGATGCCGGATTTAATCCCATCTTCCAGATGACCTGCCGTGACAGAAACAGACTTGCACTGCAGTCAGACCTTCTTAGTGCTGCAATGTTCGGTATCGATAACGTGCTGGCACTGACTGGTGACCATACATTTATTGGTGATCATCCCCAGGCTAAGCCTGTATTCGATCTTGACTCCGCTTCCCTTCTTTACACAATGTGTCAGCTGGAACAGGGCAAGGATCTTGCAGGTCTTGATCTGGTAGGTGAAGCTCCCTCTTTTGCAAAGGGTGCTGTAGTATCTCCCTGCAGTGACTCCGTAGATGCACAGCTTGTAAAGATGGAACGTAAGATCGCTGCAGGCGCTGAATTCTTCCAGACTCAGGCTGTATTCGATTCCGAGCAGTTCATCAAATTCATGGAAAAAGCTAAACAGTTCGGCAAACCCGTTCAGCTGGGTATCATCATTCCCAAATCTGTTGGTATGTGCCGTTTCATGAATGGCAATGTTGCCGGTGTATCTATTCCTGAATCTATCTTCGATGAACTGAAAGCTGACAAGGAAAAGACAAAAGCTGGTATTACCGGTATCGAAATTGCTGCACGTATTATTCGTGAATGTAAACCTTACTGCCAGGGCGTTCATATCATGACACTTGGCTGGGAAGACAAGATCCCCGCTCTGCTGGAGCAGGCAGGTATCTAATCTGATTTGTATTTACGCAGTAGCTGACTGTGTAGTCAGAACGTAATAATGTGGCACAGTACATGTGATATATTTATCTATGTGCTGTGCCATTTTTATATAATAGTATATTTTACACTTGACCACAGGGCGGATTAATGCTAATCTTAATTCAGTTTAAAATGTTTCAGAAACGTTTCCGGTTCGTGCAGACCGGTAGATATTATATAATTGGAGGAGACTGATATTATGAGTGATATTCCTGAAGAATTAAAGTACACCAGGGAACATGTATGGGTTAAAGTTGAAGGAGATGTAGCAGTTATAGGTGTTACAGATTACGCTCAGGAACAGTTGGGTGATATTCTTTTTGTAGAGCTTCCTGAAGCTGATGAAGATATCTCTGCCGGTGATATCTTCACAGAGCTGGAATCTTCCAGAACAACATCAGAAGTCGCCGCACCTGTCAGCGGTACTATCATTGAATCCAATGAAGAGCTGGATGATTCACCTGAATTAATCAATGAAGATGCATATGCCAACTGGATCATTAAGGTTAGATTATTCGATGATTCCGAGCTGGATGAATTACTGTCGGCAGATGAATACGAAGCAGGTTTGGAAGAATAATTCCGATTTCACCCTGCATACTGAGGGAGGTGTATCCGCGGGTACACCTCTTTTTAAGAAATATCCGGGAGAGAAGTATGAGCAGTTTAACAAAAAAGGCGTTGTTTTTTGATATTGACGGAACAATTTTAAGTGAAAAGAACGGCAAAGTGCCGGAAAGTGCTGTACGGGCCATCCGCGAAGCACGGGAAGCAGGTCATCTGACTTTTATTAATACAGGGCGAACCCGGGCCTGTGTGCCGGCAAAGGTTGCCAATGTAGGATTTGACGGTATCCTCTGCGGCTGTGGTACCGAGATCATATATCATGGAGAGAGTGTGAGCCATAACGGATTGGACAGAGATTTCTGCAGGGACATTGCAGCGGCAGTGAAGAAGGCGGATGTGGGTGCCATACTGGAAGGTGAAGTGTTTTATTTTGCAATACCGGACAGACCTGCATTTACCAATCTGAAAAACGGAGGAGCCCTGAAGGAAGACGGAGTGATGAAACTTTATTTTGACTGGGAGCCCGAAGACACTTTTTTTGACAAACTGGTTATCTGGGCGGATGAAGAAAGTCATGAAGAGATTATTTTCAATCTGGTACGTGACAGGATGGACATTATTGTTCGCGATAAGAATTTTTATGAGCTGGTTCCCAAAGGATTCACCAAAGCCGGTGCCATCCGGAAGATTCAGGAGATGTTCGATATTGCTCTTGAGGATACCTATGTTTTCGGCGACAGCAGTAATGATCTTTCCATGTTTGAGTACTGTCCCAATGCAGTCGCCATGAAGGATCATGATCCAGTTCTGGATCCCCATACCAGTTATGTAACTGACACAGTGGAGAATGATGGTATCTGGAAGGCAATGAAAGCCCTGAATCTGCTGAAATAAAAAGAGTAAAAAGGGGGAGCGAAGCATGATCCAGGATATTGGACCGCATATTTATCACAATGAATATCATCTCCGGAGACCGCAGGCTTCAGATTGTCTTGTTGGTGTGAAGGATGGAATGCTTTATATGGCTGAAAGCGACAGGGGACTGGAATATGTCCGTTTTGAAATGCTTCCGGCTTCGTTACGTGAAAATGAATCGGGGATTGTTTTTTTATTTCAGATAGATGACATTTCATATTTTCTGGTCGATCCGCAGGCAGAAGAATATGAGCTGTTTACAGGTGAACTGAGGAAGATAAAAGGAATCAGAGAAGTACCGGTGCAGGAATTTCGTCAGATACGTCCTATGTGGAAAGCATTCGGCGGGATTACCGCTATGCAGCTGAATAACTGGTATTGCAATCGGAGATTCTGCGGCAGGTGTGGTTCGAAGATGAAAAAGAGTACAGAAGAACGGGCCATGAGATGTCCTGAATGCGGTTTGACTGAATACCCAAAGATCTGTCCGGCGGTAATCATTGCGGTGACAAACAAAGACCGGCTTATGATGACAAAATATGCAGGCAGAGCATCTAAAAATTATGCATTGGTAGCCGGATTTACGGAAATCGGTGAAAGCTTTGAGGAAACCGTAAGACGGGAGGTTATGGAAGAAGTAGGGCTGAAGGTTAAAAACATTACATATTATAAAAGCCAGCCCTGGTCTTTTTCGGAAACGATTCTGGCAGGCTTTTTCTGTCAGCTGGATGGATCGGAGGAATATCATATGGATACCCGGGAGCTGTCTGCGGCAGAATGGATTTCCAGAGATCAGATTCAGGAGAGAAGTCAGGATATCAGCCTGACAGGTGAGATGATAGAGGCTTTTCGGACAAAGACCTATCCTCAGTATGATATGTGGGAAAAAAAACCGGAAAATACAGCTGATAGAAGCTGAACACAAAACAGGAATAGATATGGAGAAAAAATACAGCTGCTGTATTACTCCGGAAGAAGCAGGTTATACCGTAAAACAGGTGCTCATTCACAAGTGGAAACTGGGTACCGGGCAGATCAAAAAGGCAAAATTCCGGGAGAACGGTATTCTGGTGAACGGAGAGAGGGTTACGGTCCGGTACAGGCTGCAGGCCGGTGACCGGCTGGAAGTGCTTCTGGAGGATAAGAATCAGGCTTCATCCCATCTGATTCCCGTAAAAGGAACAATTAAGGTTATATATGAGGACGAAGATATTCTGGTGGTGGAAAAACCGGCAGGAATCGTCTGCCATCCTTCTGCAGGTCATTACTGTGATTCCATGGCCAATTTGCTGGTGGGCTATTTTGCGGCGAAGGGAGAGGGATATGTGGTTCGCCTGGCAGGGCGTCTTGACAGAGGAACCTCAGGACTTCTGCTGTATGCAAAACATGCACCTGCACTAACGGAGCTGGAGCGTCAGAGAACTGACGGCAGAATGGGAAAAACATATTATGCTGTTCTTACAGGCTGTCCTTCGAATCCGGAAGGTGATATCAGTGAACCCATCGGAGAGGATCCGGCTGTGCCCATGAAACAGCGGGTCTGCAGTCCGGAAGAGGGCGGAGCAGCCGCCAGAACCCATTATGAAATCGTCTGGCGGGCCTCCGATGAAAGCTGTTCCCTGGCCCGGGTTACCATTGCCACAGGGCGGACACACCAGATCCGGGTACATATGTCCTGGCTTGGTTTTCCGCTGGTGGGAGATGCGCTTTACGGAGGCATGATACAACCTGGACTGGAACGGCAGGCTCTTCATGCATACAGACTGTCATTTGAACATCCTGTAACGGGAAAGAGAATGTGTTTAACCTGTGATCTGCCAAAAGATATGACTGAACTGCTGATAAACAAAACAGTACTGCAGAAGTAACGGAAATTACAGATAAAGAGAATAAAAAAGAAGCTGCTCCGCCGGCCTGAGCTTTCAAAGGAAAGCTCTCAGCTGGTGCAGAGCAGCTTTTGATATGTAATCTGTCTTTTATTTCTTTGACTTGCGGGCAGCTTTATAAGCGGCTCTTTCTTTTTCAACCGTGGGCTGGAAACGGTTAACTTCTTTGGCGATAACATTGCTGAGCAGCAGCATGCAGATCAGATTGGGAATAGCCATCAGCGCATTCATGATATCGGAGATATTCCATACCAGATCAAGAGTCTGTGTAGCACCAATAAATACAACCAGTGAGAAAACCACACGGTAAACGATATTGTATTTGTGGCTCTGGAACATGTATTCAAATGCTTTTTCACCATGATATTCCCACCCGAGGATGGTGGAAAAAGCAAAAAGAATGATACCGAAGGTAACGAGCAGGCTGCCGACCGGTCCAAGGACGCTGCTGAAAGCTGCCATGGTAAGCTGAACACCCTTCAGCGGTTCACCTGCAGCATTGACAGTGCCGAGAACACCGGATGAAGCAATGGCAAGACCTGTAATGGTACATACAACAATGGTATCAAAGAAAGTACCGGTCATGTTGATGTACCCCTGGCGAACCGCATCATCGGTTGTAGCGGCGGCAGCAGTGATGGCTGCGGAGCCGAGACCTGCTTCATTGGAGAATACACCGCGGGCAACGCCGTAACGGACAGAGTTCATAACGGAAACGGTAATGGTACCGAGAACACCGCCGCCGATGGCTTTGGGATTGATTGCCATACCAAAGATCAGGTACAGTCCGTGAGGCAGATTTGTGATGTTGCCAAGGATAACAAGGATACCGGCAATTACATAGAAAATAGCCATACAGGGAACAACAACGGAAGATACTTTTGATATGGTAGTGATACCGCCAAGGATAATAGCCAGGGCCAGAACAGTAAGGGCAATACCGGTTACCCAGAGGGGAACGCCGAAAGTCTCTTTAACGGAACTGGCAATGGAATTGGCCTGAGTCATGTTGCCGATACCGAAGGAAGCCAGCACGGAAAACAGTGCAAACAGAAATCCCAGAGTTTTGCCGAAGGTTTTGTTTTTGAATGCATTCTTCATTGTGTACATGGGGCCGCCCGACATCTCGCCCATGGCGTTCGTCTCACGGTATTTGATGGCCAGCATACATTCGCTGAATTTGGATGTCAGGCCGAAGCAGGCGGATATCCACATCCAGACCAGTGCGCCCGGACCGCCGGAAAACATGGCTGTTGCAACACCAATGATATTGCCGGTACCAATGGTTGCAGCAAGAGCTGTCATCAGGGCGGAGAACGGTGATACATCACCGGTACCGCGTTTTGTTGTACGGGCTTCTTTACTCAGTACGCTGTGAAGCGCATAGCCCAGATTCCGCCAGGGAAGAAATTTCAGACGGATCGTCAGAAAAATTCCGGTGCCGACCAGAAGAACCAGCATGACGGGACCCCACACAAAATCATCAATCTGACCAACGATTTTAGATATTTGCTTCATGTCCATAAGTTTGTCTCCTCTCGCATTGTCAGACAGTTTACAGTTCTAAAGTGTAATCGTCTGAACAGATATAGATATGAAAAAAGGCAACGCAATCCTGTTGCTGACCACGCTGCCATTTCCTTCCTATCATTTTACTCATCATAAAAAATTTGTCAAGCGGTTTGACGGAAAAAATGTCCGTTTTATACAAATGAATGTATATTTTATGCATTTTGTATAGATACATCGCAGATTATAAATCTACCGGGTTTTGCTGAAGCGGGTCGTTACCAGATCTTCGTAGGGCACCTTTTCTTCCAGCTCACCGGCTTCCATCAGAATATCCTGGAGAAGATCAAAGCTTTCCCCGGCAAATATGGTATCTGTTTTCCAGGTATCCTGCTTCAGATAGCGCTCCACAATGGCGGTAATTGTATCCACATCGGTTTCCTGAAACTGAGGGGCAATCACCCTGGCGATTTCCTCAGCTGTATGGGAATTAACATAATCGAGTCCCATCTGAATGGCAGCTGTAAATTTTTCTATAATTTCAGGATTTTTATCTATATAACTTTTCTTTGCACAGTAGGCCGTGTAGGGAACGTAACCGGAGGCTTCCCCCAGAGAAGCGACCACATAGCCGTTGCCCTCCTGCTCCAAAAGAGTAGCGTAAGGTTCAAATTCCACGGTGAAATCGGCGTCATTGCCGGTAAAAGCAGCAGCAGTCAGGCCGAAATCGATATTCTGGTCGATCTGCAGATCTTTGGACGGATCGATATGATTATCCTTTAAAATATACTCAAATATCATTTCGGGCATGCCGCCTGACCGGCCTCCCAGTACATAACTTCCTTTCAGCATATCCCAGGAGAAATCATCGATGGGTTCTCTTGAGACCAGAAAATTGCCGGCCCGCTGGGTCAGCTGGGCGAAATTGACGGCATAATCCTTCTGGCCCTGGGCGTAGGCATAAATGGATGCTTCACTTCCCATAAATCCAATGTCTGCATCTTTGCTGATCAGAGCAGTCATGGTTTTGTCGGCCCCGTAGCCGGTGACCAGTTCCAGATCAATCCCCTGTTCTTTAAAACAGCCGTTTTCAATAGCAACGTACTGAGGCGCATAAAAAATAGAGTGCGCTACCTCATTCAGAACAACATGTGTGTCGGCGGATTCCGCTTTTTTACTGCAGCCGCCTGCAGTCAGAAGAAGAACCATAGACAGAACAAGTAAAATGGAAAGATTACGTTTCACAGTCAGACTCCCCGGAAAAAATATCTGCTGTATTATATGCCGGCAGGTAAAGTGTGTTCTTAATGGAATACCTTCGAATACCTGTCCCATGAATGAAATTGAAAAATATTGCTTCAGAATTGAAAATTTATTGCTTCAGATATCCCCCCCGGGGGCTTGTTGGCGTATAAGGGATTTGATAAAATATATACAAAGTTCGGAAGCGGATGCCATGAACGGCTTTGAAAACAGAAGTAAAGTGAGGAACGGTTATGACAGCGTTAATGCATGAAATCGAAAATTACTGGGAGAACAGAGCAACCGGATATTCAAAAGTTAATCAGGAAGAACTGCAGGGCGTGCAGAAAGCACAGTGGCTGGAGGAGTTCAGAAAGCATCTTCCTCAAAAGAATAAAAAAGAAATCAGGATTCTTGATGTGGGAACCGGCCCCGGATTTTTCTCCATTATTCTGACAGAAGAAGGGTATTCTCTGACTGCAGTGGATTTTACTGCGGGGATGCTGGAGCAGGCAAGGATGAATGCGGGAACCCTGGCTCAGGAGATTGACTTTATGCAGATGGATGCGCAGAATCTTCGTTTTGCGGATGAAACTTTTGATGTGGTGGTTTCTAGAAACCTGACCTGGAATCTGGAAAGGCCGGCTCAGGCGTACAGCGAGTGGCACCGGGTTCTGAAAAAAGGCGGTATGATGCTTAATTTCGATGCCAACTGGTATCAGCATTTATTTGATGAGGAAAAACGCAGAGAATACGAGGAGGATCGCAGAAAAGTAGAAGAGACCGGTATGGAGGACCATTACACCTGTACCGATATCGATACTATGGAAAGCATTGCCAGAAGGATTCCTTTAAGCCCTGTCAGCAGACCCGGATGGGATTGTCAGGTGCTTGACGAAATCGGGTATGAAACGGTAGAAGTGGATCTCAATGTATGGGACAGAGTGCTTTCTGATGTTGAAAAACTGAATTATGCATCAACCCCCGTATTTATGATCAAGGCAGTAAAATAGATATGGAAGCAAAACAGATGCGGCAGTAAATAAATCAGGGAAGTTCAATAAATAATATAAGGGGATGACCGGAAATGGAAACAGCGGCTAAGCAGCAGATGCAGACGGCGTCAGAGCCGATTAAAAACAGAATACAGACTTACTGGAGCGAGCGCAGCGAATCCTTTGCAGGACAGCGTCGGAAGGAACTGGAATGCGATATGGCCGCCGCATGGCAGGCGGAAATCGAAAAATACATGCCTATGCACAGAGAACTGGAAATCCTTGATGTGGGAACGGGAAGCGGATTCTTTGCCGTTCTGCTGGGGCGGCTGGGACATCATGTAACGGGAATCGACCTGACGCCTTCCATGATCGAGGAGGCAAAAAGGCTGGCTGCAGAGCAGCAGACAGAGGCTGAGTTCTTTGTTATGGATGCGGAAAATCCGGAATTTGCCGATGAAAGCTTTGATGTGGTCATTTCCAGAAACCTGACATGGACGCTGCCCCACGCGGCACATGCTTACAGGCAGTGGAACCGGGTTCTGAAAAAAGGCGGCATTCTTCTGAATTTCGATGCTGATTATGGCAATGAAAAAACATCGGATTTCGGAAAACTGCCGGTTAATCATACACACCGACAGATCGGAAACCGGCTTCTGGAGGAGTGTGATGCCATTAAAGCACAGCTGGATATCAGCCATTTTGTCCGTCCGCTGTGGGATATTCAGACTCTGCTGGATCTGGGTATGGAAAAAATACAGATTGATACGGGAATCAGCCGGCGGATATACACCAGGCAGGATGCACTGTACAATCCGACACCCATGTTTGCTCTCTGTGCGGTAAAGGACTGAACAGAAAACATCATGTGCTGATCGGGAATTATTATACTCTGATGAGAAAACCTCCGCAGATCGTTAACTCAGGTCAGGTTTGCCTGCCTGAAGAAACAGTCTGCGGAGGTCTTTTTGTGCATCTGATAAAGACAGATCATATCAGATCTTGGAATATCCGAAGGAATTTACCAGTGCCTCAACAGGGATTCCTTTTTTGCAGAAGGGGCAGTCTTTCCGCTCGTAGGAGGCATATCCGGCGATGTCATCCGGTGTAAACAGGGTGTTGATGTGCATACCGTCCACTTCCTTTACCGCGCTGAAAATGGTGGATACGCCCTGAAGAATACCGCCGTAGTATTCAATACATTCGGTGCCTTTTCGAACACTGACACCGGTGGTTACGGAAGCCATCAGCAGGATAATATTTTTATCTTTGACCATGGGCTCCACATTCTCACGGAACAGCAGCTGACTGCTGGTTATGTATTCGGGCTGGATGACGTAAATGGTCTTGTGGGCGTTTCTGGACATGAAACCTGCGGCAGTCAGTTCCTGTGCCAGAAATGCACCGATTACATCGGTACCATCCAGGCAGACGATGGTGTCGACGATGGTGTCATGCATATACTGCTGAGCCAGTGCATGGGCACACTGGGCAGCTTCGCTCTGACGCGCTTTGATGGTCGTCAGATCGATGTAGTAATTGATATGGGAATGATTGGTTGCAAAATGTCCCGGGATTGCCTTGATGGGAACCACACTGCTGTGTTTGCCGGATGGAAATTTAATGATTCGGGATTCGTGCATATAATACCGCCTTTCTTCACCGCGTTTTATCAGAATTTCAGCATTTTCCGGAAATGGGTATTGATGCGGAATCTGCGTATTGTATAAAAATGATAAAACATACAGAGAATTATATTAATTTATCAACATTATACAGCCTGCATGGGAATTGTGCAATTATTTTCTGTATAAAGTCTGTATAAAAACAGGTTCAAAAACTTGTAAAATTTCCGGTTTCGTGGGATATTATGATATGGGGAAATATATGATGAAAATAATTTCGGAGGGATAAAAATTGAAAAAAACAATTAAACAGCTGCTGATTATTTTCGTTGCTTCTGCCGTTTATGCGGCGGGAGTCAGTCTGTTTCTGGATCCGAATAACCTGGCTCCGGGCGGAGTTACCGGCATTTCCGTGATTCTGAACCGCCTCAGCGGCATACCCACCGGTACGCTGTATTTTCTGATCAATGTGCCGATCATGCTGCTGGGGCTGTGGAAATTCGGGGTGCGGTTTATTGCCAGAACCGCCTTTTCTATCGTGTGTACATCCACATTTACCAATGTGCTGAGTTACTATGAACCGCTTACCAGAGAACCGCTGCCGGCCGCTGCTGCAGGCAGCGTTCTGGTGGCCACAGGGATCGGATTTGTGTTCAAAGCGGGAGCAACCACTGGAGGAACCGATATTATCATCAAGGTGCTTCGCCGGAAAAGTCCTCACCTGAAAACCGGTTTCCTGTTTCTGGTAACCGATTTTTGTATTGTATTTCTATCGGGATTTGTATTTCACGATATCGATACGGTTCTGTATGCGCTGCTGTCGGTAATCATAATGGGTAAGGTACTGGATTATGTGCTCTACGGCTCTGATGAAGCCAGAATGGTATTTGTGATCGCACAGAATCACCGTGCCATAGCCGACCGGCTGATCAGGGAAATCGACACCGGTGTGACGTATCTTCACGGAACCGGCGGATACAGCCGGAAGGATAAGGAAATCCTTATGTGCGTGGTGCGCAAGCAGCAGGCACCCCGGATAGAGGATGTAGTCAGACAGGAAGACGCGGAAGCATTTATGATCGTCACCAGCGCTACGGAGATCTTCGGCGAAGGATACAAAAGCTTTTTTGCGGAGAAGCTGTAATCCGGTATTCTTCTGAAAAAAGAGTTGACAAATGAAAATAGTATAGTATAGAATATGATGACAGGTAAATGCGATGACGAAGAGTAGTAGGTGTCAGGTTCTGTTTTCAGAGAACTGCCGGCTGGTGAGAGGCAGTACAGGCAGGCGCTGAACTGGCTTCCAGGCAGATCGGCCCAACTCCCGGACGTTTTTTGTTTTTCAGAAGCAGCGGAAGGGACAGTAAGCGGATACGGGGCTTCCCGTTACAGAAGACACGAGTGCGCAGCCGTCAGGCTGCGAAGTAGAGTGGTACCGCGAATATCCCCCGTTCGTCTCTATGCGAGATGAGCGGGATTTCTTTTTGCAGCTGCCCGGAGCCCGGAAATATACAGCATTTCCGGGGCCTGACCGGAGCAGTCAGATTTTTCAGATTACAGCAGGAAAGGAGCAGATTATGAGTCAGTCTTATAATCCCAAAGCGATTGAGAAAAAGTGGCAGCAGATCTGGGAAGATGAAAAAGCTTTTGCTGCGACAGATGATTATTCCAAACCGAAATATTATGCCCTTGTTGAGTTTCCCTATCCTTCAGGTCAGGGGCTTCATGTAGGACATCCCCGCCCCTATACGGCGCTGGATATTGTGTCCCGTAAGAGAAGAATGCAGGGCTGCAATGTACTGTTCCCCATGGGATGGGATGCGTTCGGTCTTCCCACCGAGAATTATGCGATTAAAAACAAGATTCATCCCGCTATTGTAACTAGAAACAACGTAAAGCGTTTCAAGGGGCAGCTTCAGTCTCTGGGCTATTCCTTTGACTGGGACCGCGAGATCAATACCACCGATCCCGATTATTACAAATGGACCCAGTGGATTTTCCTGAAACTGTTTAAAAAAGGTCTTGCATACAAAGCGGAGATGCCCATTAACTGGTGCACCTCCTGTAAATGCGGTCTGGCCAACGAAGAGGTTGTCAACGGCGTCTGCGAACGCTGCGGCAGTGAGGTTGTTCACAAGGTCAAGAGCCAGTGGATGCTGAAGATTACCGCATATGCAGACAAGCTGATCGATGATCTGGATCATGTGGATTACATCGAACCTGTAAAGGTTTCCCAGAAGAACTGGATCGGCCGTTCCGATGGTGCTGAAGTCGACTTCAAACTGGCAGGCAAGGAAGAGACACTTCGTATTTATACAACACGTCCGGATACACTGTTCGGCGTTACCTACATGGTTGTTTCTCCGGAGCATCCTTACATTGATCAGTTTAAGGATGAGATCTCCAACATGGACGAGATCATGGAGTACCGTGCAC
>JALFLM010000098.1 GCA_022774705.1 Lachnospiraceae bacterium
CGGTTGAACTGCTGAACAGGACATTTCAGATGGATCTGCTTCCGGATGAAGCTGCTTTCATTGCATTCCATATTGTGAATTCCGAACTGAATGAGCAGAGTGCCGTAACCGATATGGTTGAGGTAACACGGATCATACAGGATATTATCGATACAGCAGCAGCAGGACTTTCCTGCACGCTGCCGGAAGACAGCTATAATTATGACCGTTTTGTAACACATCTGAAGCATCTGGCTCAGAGAGTTTCTGCAAGAGAGAATTACGGCGGAGACAGCGACGATGATGAATTGTTTTTTACCATGTGTATGAAGAACCCGGAAGCATATGGATGTATTAAGAAGATCAAGAAGCTGATGGCGGAAAAATACCGCTATGATCTGAGCAATGAAGAGCAGCTGTATCTGCTGATTCATATATCAAAGCTGATCAGAGAAACGGAATCACATCAGTAACATATCTTTTGGATAAGTGATATTACTTATTATTTCAGATTTTATACAGGATCAGATAGGATTGTGACTGAAGAAGGCAAGACCTGAGTACATGAGGGAGCAGAGACTCCGTTGTGTTCTCAGGTCTTTTTTATACAGAAAGTCTGTGAATTGTAAAATTTGCAACGATATTTCTTGAAACATAATATGGTCCATATGGACAGAAGGGATATAGAATATGACAGATTATTACATTCAGGCACAGCGGATTCTGAATCTGGTGGGAGGAAAAGACAATGTTCTTTCCCTTTCACACTGCTTTACAAGACTTCGTTTTACACTGAAGAATCCGGAAAACGCAAAGACGGAGGAGCTCCGTAAGCTGGAAGGTATACAGGGAATCCTGAAACGTCCGGGAAGCTATCAGATCGTCATCGGTCTGGAGGCAGCCGGTTTCTTTAAAGCACTGGAACCGCTTTGCCGAACTAAAGAGTGAAAGGTTTACCGGTTATTTTAATGTATGTTGTAATCAGACAGGCAGTTTTACAGGGACTGTCTGTTTGGAAATAGAGAGAGGGAAGCGGTTCTGTATCTGGACGTTATTACCAGTCACCGTCCGGCCGCTTAAGATATGTGTTGCTGCTTCCCCGTTTCTATCTATTAAATAAGCCCCCATATTACAGCGAAGGCTGTTTTAAAATCCTCTGGAAGAATGGCAGAACTTCCGGAGGATTTTTTACTTGCATTATTACCTGTTCGGATATAAGATAGTAGTAAATACGGAAGGAGAAATACTGAAATGGGTTATTTCGAAGATGCTTTGCGGAATTTTGTTCAGGATTTTCAGTATGGTGGCGCGATCCGCCACATGGTCGACCGCGGTTATACCGTGGATCGGATCATCCGGTCCGGAGAAGTAAATCTGCCGCGGGAGAAGATCGAAAAAATCGTGGAGCAGTATTTACGCGAGAAAAACAACAAGGAGTCTGCTGATGAGTGAAGAAAAGACAGTAAAAGAAATTAAAGAGATCAACATTGCGCTGCTGGGTCTCGGCACAGTGGGAATGGGCGTATACAAGCTGGTTCAGCGCAGGAAAAATGAACTTCCCAGAAAGATCGGATGCTGTGTAAAGGTGAAGAAAATTCTGGTTCGAAACGCATATAAGATCAGAGATGGCGTGGACAATGATCTGATTACGGACAGCTGGGACGAGATTCTGTCGGATGACAGTATCGATATCGTGGTGGAGGTGATGGGAGGTCTGGAACCGGCCGGAACTTATATCAGGCAGGCACTGGAAGCCGGCAAAAATGTGGTAACGGCCAACAAAGACCTGATTGCGGAACAGGGTCATGAACTTCTGGTTATGGCAGAAGAAAAGCACTGCGATCTGCTGTATGAAGCGTCTGTAGGAGGTGGTATCCCGGTTCTGCGTCCGCTGAAGCAGTGTCTGACGGGCAATAATATCGATATGGTGCTGGGAATTGTCAACGGAACAACCAACTATATTCTTACCCGCATGACGGAAGACGGCATGGAATTTGATGAAGCCCTGGCAAAAGCTACCGATCTGGGTTATGCGGAGGCTGATCCTACCTCGGATATTGAAGGCTATGATGCAGGCCGTAAGCTGGCTATCATGGCTTCCATCGCCTTTAATTCAGTGGTAACCTTTAAAGATGTACATACAGAAGGGATTACCCGGATTACATCCACCGATATCCGTTATGCGGATGCCATGGACTGTGTAATCAAGCTCCTGGCAGTAGGCAAACAGGAGGAAGGACAGGTTTCTGCCAATGTATATCCCATGCTGGTACCGAAAAATCATCCCCTTGCCAGTGTCAATGATTCTTTCAATGCTGTGTTTGTGCACGGGGACGCGGTGGATGATGCCATGTTTTATGGAAGAGGCGCAGGAGAACTGCCTACAGCCAGTGCTGTAATGGGTGATGTGATCGATATTTCCAGAAATCTGCTGCAGAACTGTACCGGCAGAGTTGGAAGCACCTGCTACCGCAATCTGCCCATCAAACCTCTGGGTGAGGTGAAAAACTGCTATTTCTTCCGTCTGCAGGTGGAAGATATGCCGGGAACCCTGGCTTCCATCTCCAGCGTGTTTTCCAAACATAATGTGAGCATCAAGCAGGTGATTCAGAAACCGGCAAAGAAACACGGCAGCGAGCTGGTGGTGGTTACCGATTTTGTAAAGGAAAATGATTTCGCGAAGACTCTGGATGAGCTCAGAACCATGGAGATGGTTTACGAAATTTCCAGTGTAATTCGCGTATACGCATAATGGGAGGTAATTTTCAATGATATCTTATGCAGCAGCGGAAACAGCCGCAGAACTGGCAGAACAGGTCCCGGCGCTGGGAGAAGTGGCCAGTGCAGCGGAGGATGCCGGTAAAAAACTGATTTCATTTGATCTGTCCTCCATGATTCCCGGTATCATCAATTTTGGAGTGAAACTGCTGGTTGTTTTTCTGATCTGGTTTATCGGAAAAAAGCTGACCAATCTGGTTCTGCGGTTTTTTGAAAAAACGGCGGAGTTCAATAAATTCGACATCAGTGTTACGAAGTTTCTGTCGATTCTGATCCGCTGGATCATGTATTTTATAATTGCCTGCATGATCCTGAATTATCTGAACATCGGCACGGCATCTCTGATTGCTGTGCTGGGTTCTGCCGGTCTGGCCATCGGCATGTCACTGCAGGGCAGTTTGTCCAATTTTGCCGGAAGTGTCATTATTCTGGTAATGAAACCGTTTCATGTAGGGGATTACATTGTTGCACCTGCCGGTGAAGGAACCGTGAAGGTGATCGGTCTGATCTATACCACACTGACAACCGTGGACAACCGGGAAATCCATATTCCCAACGGTACACTGTCCAACAGCAATATTACCAATGTGTCCATCAATCCCACCAGGCTTGCCAGCGTAAAAGTGGGGATATCCTACAATGCGGATATTAAAAAGGCCAAGGAACTGATTGAAGATATGCTGCGAAACTGTGAGTACATCCTTCCGGATACCGAAATCAAAGTTTTTGTATCCAATCTGGGGGCAAGCAGCGTGGATCTGGAGGGCCGGTGCACCGTGGCAACTGAAAATTACTGGCCGGCAACCTGGTACTTTACGGAAAGGATCAAGGAGATTTTTGATGCGGAAGGTATTGAAATTCCGTTCTCCCAGCTGGATGTGCATATGAAATAATCAGTTGCAGTAAGCTGTATTACCGTCAGGAGCCGGGCCGCTTTTCAAAGCCGGCTCCCGGCCGATAGATATTATAAATGCAGGGAAAGGGGATAATTATGAGAAGTTACAGATTATATGAGAATGTTGATCCTGAATCAAATATTTCAGGAGAAGATTTTGATCTGGTTTCTCAGGTAAATGAGAGCATGGTGCTCGACCGGATTTTTCAGGTAGTCAGAAAAGATATTGTGAAGAAAGGAGTTGGTAACTGCCGCAGTATTGCATTTATCCATGAGCATGAGCAGGGTCTGCGCGTAAAGAATTACTATGATATGGTAATCATCATGAAAAACCTGCTTAACAATGCGATTCAGGCAGATGCGGGGGAAATCAGAGTACTGACGGAGGTCAAGAACGGAGAACTGATCATTACTGTTTCCGATGATGGCAGAGGAATCAGTCCGGAACACAAGCCGTATATTTTCACACCGCGTTTTTCCACGAAAACCCGGAAACAGGACGATGCTTCTGGTCTGGGGCTTTACAACGTGCGGAAAGCCATTATCAACAGCAAGGGAAGATTCGAAATGGAGAGCCATCCCGGACAGGGAACCACCTGTATCGTTCGTTTTCCTTTAAAGGAAGTACTTGCAGATTGCACCTGCACAGTGTCCGCCTCCGGCAGATAAAAGTCTTTCAAGAAAGTATTCTCAGTAAAAAATAATTTTTTTATTTTCTAAAGATTAATAATATTTACTAATTCTTCCTCTAACGGTGAAATTAAGATATGCTAGCCATCGTTGCGGCTTTTTTATAGGCCGCTAGAATTAATGAATAAGTTTAATCTGAAAGAAAGAAAGGGTATTGGCATGACAACAAGAACAGTTTGCGTAGGCGGTAAGGTAACAGATGACTCCATGATCAGTGCACAGTTTGTACAGAAAGCTTGTGAATTCAAAAGCAGCGTTATGATCGAGATTGATCATAAAAAGTACATCAATGGCAAAAGCCTGATGGGAATGCTTTCCTTGAATGTGCATGAAGGTATGCAGTTACATATCATGTCAGACGGCACTGACGAGCAGCAGGCAGTTGAAACACTGGGAAGCCTGTTCGGTGAACTTTCCGCGTAGTTCTGTTTTTTCTTTTTACTTAAGTTAAAAAGTTCTTTCGGGAACGATTAAGTTCAGATTAGTTTTTATAGAGAAGGTGTCGGTTTTCCGACACCTTTTTCTATTGCGTTTCATCTCGAACAGTGATAAGATAAATATAGTTTCACATAGAAAAAGGCAAACCCGCAGCTGCCTGGGATGAACCGAAGATGAAACCGGTTGTTAAAACCGACAAAAAGGTGGGACGGAATGATCCCTGTCCCTGCGGTTCCGGCAAAAAATATAAAAAGTGCTGCGGAAAATAGGGAATAACAAAATAGAAAAGAGGAAAGAATATGGGACATTTAACAACAAAGGACGCCTATAAGAATCTGGAAGAACGCATTAACTGGTTTACCCAGGGGGCGCCGCCTTCCGATACACTGTATAAGATTCTGCAGGTTCTTTACACGGAAAAAGAAGCAAAATGGGTGGCAAAACTGCCGGTGCGGTCTTTTTCCCTGAAAAAAGCGGCGAAAATCTGGGGAACCACCGAAGCGAAAGCGGAAAAACTGCTGGATCATCTGTGTGAGAAGGCGCTGCTGGTGGATTCATGGCACAACGGAGAGCGTCATTTTGTCATGCCTCCGCCCATGGCAGGCTTTATCGAATTTGCGCTGATGCGTACCCGGGGCGATATCGACCAGAAATATCTGAGCGAGCTGTATTATCAGTATATGGACGTGGAAGAGGATTTTGTCAAGGATCTGTTTTTTGCCACGGAGACGAGACTGGGACGTGTTTATGTGCAGGAACCTGTTCTGACCAATGATAAGACCAACCATATTCTGGATTATGAGCGTGCCAGCCATATTATTGACGAAGCGCAGTTCATCGGTGTGGGAACCTGTTACTGCCGTCATAAAGCATACCATGCAGGTCATCCCTGCGAAATTGATGCTCCCTGGGATGTTTGCCTCACTTTTGATAATGTGGCCCGTTCTCTGGCAGAACACGGGGAGTATACGAGACTGATTTCAAAAGAAGAAGCCATGGATGTACTGGAGCGCTCTTACGACAGCAATCTGGTGCAGATCGGAGAAAATGTGCGGGAACAGCCGGCATTTATCTGTAACTGCTGCGGGTGCTGCTGTGAAGCATTGCAGGCCGCAAGGCGTTTCAGTCCCATGCAGCCGGTGGCAACCACCAACTATATCCCGGAGATCTCTGCTGATCGATGTGTTGGCTGCGGCAAATGTGCAAAAGTATGTCCAATTCTGGCTATTTCCATAGATGAAACAGAAGTCGGACAGGAAGGAAGCGGTAAAAAGAAGAAAAAAGCCGTTGTTGATAAAGAAATCTGCCTGGGCTGCGGTGTCTGTGCAAGAAACTGTGCCAGGGGTGCCATCGAGCTGAAACGCCGTCCGGTACAGATCATCACACCGGTCAACAGCACCCACCGTTTTGTCCTTCAGGCCATTGAAAAGGGCACACTGCAGAATCTGATCTTTGACAATCAGGCCTTCTCCAACCACCGTGCCATGGCAGCCGTATTCGGAACGATTCTGAAACTGCCTCCCCTGAAACAGGCTCTGGCCAGCAAGCAGCTGAAATCTATCTATCTGGACAAGCTGCTGTCCATGCAGGGAAAAAGGATCGTAGAAGACCGGCCGGATAAAGGGTGATGGCTGCAGCTGCCTGATTTTTCTATTGATTTTTTATTCATTTTAGTGTAATATATAAGCATACATAAGAAAAAAAGGTGTGCCTGATAAGATACTTCAGAAGACTGCCGGAAACAGATTTGCTCTGTTTCCGGTTTTTATTTTTATAAGACTAAAGCAGCAGGCACACCTTGTTTTATGTCTGAGCATTATCAGCTCAGAATACCGGGAAGGAGAAGTTATAATCATGTATGTTATGATTGATAATTATGATTCATTCGTATACAATCTGGCGATTTATTTTCAGGAAATAGACCGGGATGTGGAAGTAATCCGTAACGATGAGATTGAGATGTCATATCTGGATGCACTGGATGAGCGGGGCGAGCTGGAGGGAATTATTATCTCACCCGGTCCCAAAGGCCCCTGGGACTGCGGCAGGTCTGCGGATATTGTGCGCCGCTATACGGGTAAGGTGCCGATTCTGGGTGTATGTCTGGGCCATCAGATCATTGGATATGTGTTTGGTGCAAAGGTGGAGAAGGGAATACGTCCCATGCATGGGAAGGTGACCGGTATCCGTACCAGACGGAGAAATCTGTTCGAGAATCTGCCCGGACGTTTTAAAGTGACCCGTTATCATTCTCTGGTGGTGACATCCGATTCTGTTCCTGAGGAACTGCAGGTGGATGCAGAGACGGAAGATGGTGTGGTGATGGCAGTCAGCCACCGCACGGAGCCGGTTTACGGTGTTCAGTTCCATCCGGAAGCCGTTCTGACAGAATACGGTCATGAGATTCTGCAGAATTTCTGCGAAATCTGTGAAAAATATCAGAAGGAGAAAGGAAGCCGCATCGCATGATTTTAGAAACCTACGATACCAGCAGATCACTTTACGATATTTTCACTTGTCTTTACAAAGAGCCGGATGCAGTTTTTCTGGATTCTTCTCTGAAGAACCAGTATGGTCAGTATTCCGTTGCCGGCTTTCTTCCGGAGATGAAGGCGGAAGAAAAAAACGGCATTTTTTATCTGAATGAGCAGCCCGAACAGGGTGACTGCATGAGCTGGCTGAAGCAGTATCTGACCGGGCATAAAGAAGAGAATCCCACAGATTTTCCTTTTATATCGGGGGGCATCGGATATCTGACCTACGATTACGGTAAACGTTTTATGGGACTTCCCCATGTTCATGAAAAATATATTGACATGCCTGAATGCTGCTTTGTTTTTTACCGTCTATATGTGATTGAAGAGGTTCAGACCGGGAAAATCACACTGGCAGCCCGGGATGAGGAAGCAGTTCGCTGGCTGAAGGCCAGGGAAGCTGAAACGAAGGGATGGCAGCACCCAAAGAAGCTGGAACCGAAGACGATTCAGAAGAATGAAGTGACTTCCGATTTTACGAAAGAAGAATACAAGGATGCCATTCAGAAGATGGTGGACTATATTGTGGCCGGGGATATTTACATTACCAATATGACAAGACAGATTCAGATCCGTTCTCAGGCGGACCCCTATGAGATTTTCCGTCTGCTGCGTCAGAACAATCCGTCTCCTTTTGGAGGATATTTCCATTACAATGATGTGGCGATTATCAGTGCATCGCCGGAGCGTTTTTTTGAGATCAGGGACGGTATCATCCGAACCAGGCCTATTAAGGGAACCAGAAAAAGGGGCATGACACCGGCAGAGGATGAGGCGCTGCGTCTGGAACTGCAGAATTCGGAGAAGGATAAGAGTGAACTGCTGATGATCGTGGATCTAGAGCGAAACGATCTGAGCCGCGTCTGCGAACCGAACAGCGTGAAGGTGGAGGAACTGTTTGTCACGGAAGCCTACGCAACGGTTTTCCATCTGGTTTCCACCATCTGCGGAAAACTGCAGAGCGATAAGGATGTGGTGGATGTACTGGAGGCCATGTTCCCCGGAGGTTCCATTACCGGTGCACCAAAATACCGGTCCATGGAGATTATTGATGAACTGGAACACAGCAGACGTATGCTTTACACGGGCTCAATGGGGTATATAGGGTTTGACGGAAACTGTGATTTCAATATTGTAATCCGTACCATGGTTTATCAGGACGGATGCTATCATATCGGTGCCGGCGGCGGAATTACATGTGAATCCGACACGGAATTCGAGTATGAAGAAACCCGCCAGAAGGCGTATGCACTGATACGCGCGGCTGAGCAGGCTTCCCGGGCAGGAGGGTCGGAAGATGAATGATAAGGAATTGCTTTCCGGCTCTCTGGCGGTGGCAGATGACGGCTTTTATTTCGGGTTGGGTGTATTTGAGACGATTTTAGTCCGGGATGGGTATCCTGTTCTGGAGCAGTATCATATGGAACGGCTTCTTTCCGGACTGGATACACTGGGAATTTCTCTGTCCTGCAGCAGTATTCCGGAACTTCAGAAACGGATGCACACGGTGATGGAAGCATATGAAGAGGAGAATCCCGATACAAAAGCCGGGTATGTTCTGAAGGTGTGTGCAACTGCTTCCAATCTGAAGATTACAGCCCGGAAAAATACCTATACAGAGCAGGCTTATGAAAAGGGATTTGAGCTGCGCATCAGTCCCATTCTGCGCAATGAGACATCCCCTTTTACAGCGATTAAATCGCTGAATTACGGTGACAATATTCTGGAAAAACGTCGTGCGCACAGAGAGGGATTTGATGAACCGGTCTTTCTCAACAGGCAGGGATTTCTGGCAGAAGGGGCAACCACCAACCTGTTCGGCGTACTGGACGGCCGGCTGATTACACCGGCTGCCTCCTGCGGACTTCTTCCGGGCACCGTCAGACGGTATCTGCTGGAAAGATACCCTGTTTGCGAGATGAAGATCACACCGGAGCTGTTTAAACAGTGCCGGGAGGCATTTGTGACCAATGCACTTCTGGGAATCATGCCTGTGACACAGTTTGAAGATCATTTTTTCGAGCATGGTGACATGACACGGAAAATCCGTCTGGAATATATTTCCGCCTGTTGCAAACAGTGACAATATGTGATATATTGTTTTTGACATATGACGGATATATCTGTTTCATATTTGCCTTTTTGACAACTGAAATCGATCCCCGGCATTTGCGGATGCCGGGGATTCTGTTTTTTGAGGCTGACTCTGAACAGCTTCTGTTTTTCAAACATATGGAGGTAAGCAATCATGTTAAAAGAAGTTGCACGTAAATATTATCTGGAAAAAGGATGCAACTGTTCTGAATCTCTTTTATACGCAGCCAATGAATATTACAATATGGGGCTGCCGGAAGAAACTTTAAAGATCATGGGCGGCTTTGGCGGCGGCATGGGATGCAAGACCACCTGCGGTGCATTAAGCGGCTCTATTGCAGCACTGAGCTGCATGTTTTTACAGGGAAAAGCACATGAAAATCCCGAAATCATGGAGATCAGCGGCGGATTTGTGAAAAAGTTTGATAAAAAACTGGGGGATACGCTCTGCAGTGTACTGGAAGCCAGAAATAAAAAGCCGGATGTGCGCTGTGTACTGACAGTGGAAACAGCAGCAGAAACTCTGGAAGAATACATAGCAGAACTGAAAGGCGAGAAAAAAGAAGCACCTGCTTCCGAACTGACGCCTGAAGATATCAAACGAGTAAAGGCACTTGGTTTTCTGCATAATAAAGGGACCGATTGTTTCAACGGCCGTATCATCACCCGCAACGGCAAAGTGACAGGAAAAGAACTTCAGAAGATTTCCGAAGCTGCTGATAAATTTGGCTCCGGTGAAGTGGTTATGACCACCCGTCTGACCATGGAAGTCAAGGGTATTCCTTATGGGAATATCGAAGCGTTCCGTGCATTCCTGGCAGAGGAAGGTCTGGAAACAGGCGGTACAGGCTCCAAGGTACGTCCCGTTGTTGCCTGCAAGGGTACCACCTGCCAGTACGGTCTGTGTGATACCTACGATCTTTCCGAAAAGATTCATCAGCGTTTCTTCAAAGGTTATGCTGATGTAAAACTGCCTCACAAATTCAAAATTGCTGTAGGCGGCTGCCCCAACAACTGTGTAAAACCCGATCTGAACGATTTCGGCATTATCGGTCAGCGTATGATGGAATATGACCCCGAACTTTGCAAAGGCTGCAAAAAATGTGCAGTTGAGAAGGCCTGTCCCATCCATGTGGCATCGGTTAAAGACGGCAGGCTGGATGTAAGTACAGACTGCAACCACTGCGGACGCTGCCTGGGCAAATGTCCTTTCAAGGCGGTTACTCCCGGCAATTACGGATACCGTGTGGTAATCGGCGGACGCTGGGGCAAGAAGACTGCTATCGGTCAGCCTCTGAACAAAATTTTCACTTCCGAAGAAGAAGTGATGAGCGTACTGGAAAAAGCAGTCCTTCTGTTCCGCGAACAGGGTAAGACAGGCGAACGTTTTGCGGATACTATTGCAAGACTGGGCTTTGAAAATGTTGAAAAACAGCTGCTGGGCGATGAAATTCTGGCACGTAAAGATGAGATTATCGGTGCACAGCTTCACCTGGCCGGCGGAGCAACCTGTTAGTCGGTACATGCGGGAGGTTTTGATATGGGTAAAAGAATTCTGATCGTAGGCGGAGTAGCAGGCGGTGCTTCTGCGGCAGCGAGAGCCAGAAGACTGGATGAATCCGCTGAGATCATCATGTTTGAACGGGGACCTCATGTGTCCTTTTCCAACTGTGCACTGCCTTTTTACCTGAGCGGAACGGTTTCTTCCAGTGAAAAGCTGGTGCTGATGACACCGGAACGTTTTAAAAAGCAGTATGCCATCGAAGCCAGGGTCAATCATGAAGTAACTGCGGTAAACAGGACAGAAAAAACGATTACGGTTAAAAATCTGGTGAATGGTGAAGAAACAGAAGAAGCCTATGATGTGCTGGTATTATCCCCCGGGGCAGTACCTGTAGTACCGGAAAGCATCAAAGGCGTTCACGGAAACAATGTTTTTACCATACGCAATGTGGTGGATATCAAATATCTGAAGGATTACATCGATGCCAATCAGATTCAGGAGGTTACCGTGGCAGGCGGCGGTTTTATCGGTATTGAAGTGGCAGAAAATCTGACAAAGGCCGGTATTCATGTAACGCTGGTGGAAGCTGCTGATCAGGTGATGGCTCCTTTTGACTATGATATGGCGCAGATTCTGCACAAAGAACTGCTTGATAAAGGGGTGAACCTGATTACTTGCGACGGAATTGCAGAAATTACTGATTCTCAGGTGATTCTCCAGTCCGGCAGACAGATTTCCAGCGGATGTGTGGTGATGTCAATCGGTGTCAGACCGGAGACTGCGCTGGCAAAGCAGGCAGGGCTGGAAATTGGTGAAACCGGCGGCATTCTGGTGAACCATAATTATCAGACCACAGATCCTGACATTTATGCAGTGGGAGATGTCATTGAAGTGTATAACCAGCTCACATGCCGTCCGTCCCGCCTGGCTCTGGCCGGACCTGCACAGCGTCAGGCAAGAGCAGCAGCGGATCATATGTACGGGATTCCTCATCAGAATAAAGGTGTCATCGGTTCTTCCTGCATTCGCGTATTCGATCAGAACGCCGCATCCACCGGACTCAGCGTAAAAGCGGCAAAACAGGCGGGAATCCCCTGTGATTTCGTTTATGTCCTTCCCGCCGATCATGTGGGCCTGATTCCCGGAAGCCACCCCATGCATTTCAAACTGGTGTATGAGATTCCTACGGGACGGATCCTTGGCGCACAGGCCATCGGCAAAGGTGCTGTGGACAAACGGATTGATGTCATTGCCACTATGATCACCATGAAGGGAACGCTGGAAGATCTGAAGGAGCTGGAACTCTGCTATTCACCGGTATTCGGCACAGCCAAGGACGTGGTAAATTATGCCGCACTGGTGGCTCTGAATCTGCTGTACGGACGTTTTCGTCAGGTTCCCGTATCAAAGGTACGTGAGCTGGTGGAAAGCAATGCCTTTATCGTGGATGTGAGAGAACCCGGGGAATATGCGGCAGGCCATCTGCTTAACGCTGTAAATATTCCTCTGAGCCAGCTGCGTGACCGGGTCGGAGAAATCCCGAAGGATGTGCCTGTTTATCTTCACTGCCGTTCCAGCCAGAGGAGCTACAATGCGATCATGGCACTTCAGGGCATGGGATATGACAATCTGCATAACATTTCCGGTTCCTACCTGGGTATCTGTTGTTATGAATACTACACGGATCAGGTAACAGGCCGGGACAGAATCGTAACAAAGTACAATTTTAATTAATGATAAGCTCATATGGACTCATAGTATATCTATACTGCCCAACCCGGAACTTGTTGTTGTTAAATTCGCATTAAATATTTACAAAATCAAATTATTAGTGTACAATATTAACAAAACCGGGTGGGCATTCCCGGAATTGCCCGAAAAAAAGGTGCCGGCTTTATGACGGGGATAAAAGCCGGTATTTTCAGCCGGGCAGGCTCGAGAGATTTTTCGGATGTAACAGCGAGATTTTGAGGGCCTGTACGGAAGAGGGAGTAAAGAAAGGAGTTATACTATGAATTCACCTGCAGAAGTTGCAAAAAATTATGTGAACATAGGAAAGGGTAAGGTTAATACGCCGATTCCCAAGATGTTCGTTCTGGCCATGATGGCTGGTATGTTTATCGCTATGGCTGGTGTTGGTGCCAGCACAGCTTCCTGTACAGTTGAGAACGCTTCACTGGGCAAGCTGATCGGTGCAGCAGTTTTCCCCGGCGGTCTTGCCATGGTACTGATTGCCGGCAGTGAACTGTTTACCGGTAATACACTTCTTATTATTCCGCTGATGGAAAAAGAAGTTAACATTGCAGGCGTTCTTAAAAACTGGGTTGTAGTTTATATCGGCAACCTGGTAGGAAGCATGATCGTTTCTGCTATCTGTGTATGGGGCGGACAGGTTGGTCTGTTCAGCAATGGTCTGGCTGTATCTGCTATGGGTACCGCAGCAGCAAAATGTTCCATGCCTTTCATGCAGGCACTGATTAAAGGTATAGGATGTAACTTCCTGGTATGTATCGCTGTATGGATGTCATTTGCAGCAAAAGACATCGCCGGTAAGTTTTTCGCATTATATCTTCCAATCCTGATCTTCGTTGTTGCCGGATTTGAGCATAGTATTGCCAATATGTACTACATAACTGTTGGACTGTTTGCAAAGATGAATCCTGCATATGTTCAGGCGGCTGCTGATGCCGGTAAAGATCTGACTAATCTGACATGGGGCAACATGTTTATTGCAAACCTGCTGCCTGTTACCATTGGTAATATCATCGGTGGTGCTGTTCTGGTTGGTCTGAGCTACTGGTTTGTATATTTACGCAAATCCAAATAGAACTGTCCGGTTTCGCTGAAAGATTCTGTCATGCTGTGTGGATGGAAGTCCATTAACAGCTGATTACTGATCAGGAGCCTGTGAATGCCCGGCAGACTTCCTGATCCTGTGTTACATTTGGAGCCTTCTGCTTTCGGAAGGCTCTTTTTTGCGATTATGCCCCTGACGGAACCGGCGGACCGGGTATCTGATGTTAGTCATAACTACAAAATGTTAGTGTTAACTATTCACATGTTAGTGTTGACTATATGGGGAGCTATCGGATATACTTGACGGAAGCAGAGCTTCCGGGCAATTTTTGCATATATTAAAAGGAGGGAACTATGCCAAGACCCAAAAAGTGCAGAAAAGTCTGCTCGATGCCCGATTGCGGAGTATTTGCACCTCTGGACAGAGAAGAACGGATATCGGAATCTGTGGAGATGAGTATTGATGAGTATGAAGTGATACGTCTGATTGATCTGCAGGGATATACACAGGAGGAGTGTGCGGCACAGATGGATATATCCCGGACCACAGTGACCGGAATCTATACGGAGGCCCGTAAAAAACTGGCCCAGATGCTGGTGAACGGAAAGATACTCAGAATCACGGGAGGAGATATTGCCCTTTGCAGTCATCGCAATGCGGAATGTGCCAAAGGACACAGAGGATGCTGCAGACGTCTGAAAGCTGTGCAAAAACCATAATAAAGGGGATTTGTAGACGACATGACAACTATATTTAAGTATTCTTCCCAAAAGAGTAAAGCAGCTGATGAACAATTGGTAGCCATGAGGGTATCTTCAGTCAGCATTCTGGTGAATATTCTTTTGTCGGCATTCAAACTGCTGGCCGGTTTGATTGCCCATTCAGGCGCCATGATTTCGGATGCTATCCATTCAGCATCCGATGTGTTCAGTACAATTATTGTAATTATCGGTGTCAGGATATCCGGGCGGAAGTCAGACGAAGACCATCAGTACGGACATGAACGTATGGAATGTGTGGCTTCCCTGATACTTGCAGTTGTATTATTTCTGACCGGACTGGGAATCGGCAAAGAAGGTCTGAGCAATATACTGGCAGGGAATTATGAAGACCTGACAGTACCGGGGCTTTTTGCGCTGATTATGGCGGTGATATCCATCGCGGTGAAAGAGTGGATGTACTGGTACACCCGCGCTGCAGCAAAAAAGATCAACTCCGGTGCTCTGATGGCAGACGCATGGCATCACCGGTCCGATGCCCTTTCATCAATCGGTGCGTTTATCGGTATTTTTGGAGCAAGGATGGGATATCCTGTACTCGACTCCGCAGCCAGTCTGGTTATCTGCTTATTTATCGTGAAAGCAGCATATGACATTTTCAAAGATGCAATAGATAAGATGGTGGATAAATCCTGTGATCAGGAAACAGTGCAGGCTATGACAAAAGCCGCCATGGAGCAGGAGGGTGTGGAACAGGTAGACGAAATCCGTACCAGATTATTCGGTTCCAAGATATACATGGACATCGAAATAGGATGCAACGGCGAACTTTCCCTCAATCAGGCTCACCAGATAGCGGAACAGGTACACGACACCATAGAAAAAAGTTTCCCCCTGGTAAAGCACTGTATGGTGCATGTAAACCCGGTGAATCATTAAGGAGTGGTGTTACTGTTCGGGCTTCGAAGGGGGAGATAAAGTGTGTGAGGCTCCATGTACAGTTGCCTTTTTTGTTTGACGGATATGGAGAAAGTCTGTGCCATCCTTCCGCCTCATACACTTCCAATTATCCGTCCAAAACAAACTGTAACACTTCTCACCTTAATAGTGTATACATTTTTTGATTTCAGATACGGCCGGGTTGGCGGAGTTTTTGTCCCATACCATGAGGATTCCGCCTTTTTCTGTGGAGAGCTGGTAACGGCAGAAGCCGTCGGTGTTGATTCCCGGGAACCAGGAGCCGGAGATCAGGAAAAATCCCTGTCCGCGGATCAGTGAAATGTAAGCGGACTGCAGATTCTCGGTGATAGAAACACAACGGTAGGGAATCTGGTGCTTCCGGCACAGCTCCTGTACAAAGCGATTGTAATCCGGTGCAATTTCTTCGGGCAGCAAAAGCAGAGTCTCGTTTTTCATCAGCTCCTTGGAGAAAAACTCGTGTCCTGCAGCTGCATGGGATTTTCCGATACACAATTCGATGGGAGAGGCACAGAACAGGCGGGAGAGATATCCGTTGGATTCGTAATAATCATACTCATAGGATGGAGCAAAAATCACATCATATTTATCACCGGCAATTCCGCGCCTCAATTCCAGAGAATCTCCTTCCTCCATATTAATTTCAATATCCGGATAAGTCTGCGCAAATTCCTGGATGACCGGGAAAATCTGCGGAGACCCTGAAAAACTTACGGGAAATCCTAATTTGATATATTTGTTCTGACTCAGGACAGAATATGCTTTCTCAAAACCGGCCTGGGTCATATTCAGAGCCTTTTTCCATTCCT
>JALFLM010000106.1 GCA_022774705.1 Lachnospiraceae bacterium
GACTGGCGTGACAGAGACGACTGGCGTGACGGAGATGACTGGCGTGACAGAGATGACTGGCGCAACGGAGATTTTCCGTGCGACAGGGATGACTGGTGGTGCAGGAACAGATGGCGTAACAGGGACAGAAGGCGCGGCGGATGGTTCGATATTCTGGATGCTTCCACGCAGCCCGGCAATCCCGCACAAACCGGCAGTCCCATGCAGAGCGGCAATTCCGTTCAGCCCGGCAATTCCGCACAGCCCGGTTCCCCCGGCAGACCTTCCGGCCCGGAATCCCCCGGCAGACCGGACCGCCCCGGAAGACCCGGCAGTTCAGAAAAACGCCTTTACCGGGTTCAGGTCGGTGCCTTTACCAATCCCATGTTTGCCACCCAGCTGCTGAATCAGCTGCTGCTGGAAGGATTTCCTGCTTTTGTTATCTTCTCTGACGGATTGTACCGGGTCCAGGTCGGCGCTTTCTCCATGCTGGAAAATGCGGTCCGCATGGAGCGCAGACTCCGCAGTCAGGGATATCAGACGTATATTACAACCTGAAAAAATAAATCTTCATAATCATCCCGGATTTTACGCAGGGGCGCAAGCTCCCGCTTTCTGGTTTCAGGGGCGTTCATAGATTCTGTAACCTGAATGTATTTTTTCTCGTCTGCTTTTGTGGCAATAAAATCAACTTCCTGATTGTCAATTTTACCGATGGCTACGTCATAGCTACGGCGCAGCAGTTGTCTGTACGGCAGGCTTTGTATATCATAAACTTCTTAAAAACACAAGTTTTTAGAATTCATACTATAAACTTTTATTTTTAAAAAGAACAGACCCGGATGGCAGAATGACCATGGTGTTCCGTAAAGGTTACCATGGTCATTTTCTTTAACTGACTTTGTGCTCAGGCGAGGTAGGGACAATAACATTTTGCTGCCTGCGCATCCTGTGTTCTGTCAGCAGCTGCGGTTTCGGCAGAAAGATGCAGGGCTCATAAAGCTTTTTCAGGGTTTTTACCACCTTATTGCTGTCATTTTCATGAACCACCACATCATACCGCCCCTCTATGCTTCCGAATGTAATCACATCATCCACCTGCAGCATGGAAGCCAGATAATCCATCATATGCGCCCGGTTTGCATCGGAATGATAGATCTTGATGTAGCTGTAGCCCGGGTAATCATCCGAGGGATACTTCAGGATTTTGAAACGCTGTGTCAGCTTCTTCTGCTTCAGCTTTTCATAAAAACGATCCACTCTCTGAGCAGTATCCACCACCATCAGATAGACCACGTCCGAGTATTCCTCAGGCTCTTTCTTTATATAATTTCGGTAGGGCGATTTTCTCAGACTGGTGAAAATGTCCTTCTCCGCTTCGTTGTTGAATTCACCGTAATGGATCAGCCAGATATCCTCCACGATCCGATTGACGAACACATGAAAGCCTTCCTCTCCCATAAAATGTTTCAGCATGCGGGCATCATCCGGCTCCAGAACAAATTTTTTCAGATATCGTTTTTCCTGAATATCGAAAAGAACGGCTCCGTCCATGCAGATCACCGGCAGCTTCAGACGGATTCCCTGTAGATTCTGCACCAGATCAGCGGGGGTCCGCATGGTGGAGAGGGTAAACTTAGCCCCCTCATCCAGCATCCGGTTCAGCTCCACAAAGCTGTACGGCGTCATTTTCTGGCGATCCGCCATCAACGTATCATCCACGCCGGATACAAACAGGATATTTTCCTGCTTCCGACAGGGCAGATGCACCATGTTCAGAAACATACCGATGAGGATTCCCACCTCCGTATCCACCATACGGTTCAGTACGAAAAGGTAAGGGTTTTCATCCGTCAAATGAAGTACTGTTATACTCAAAAATACGACACATGCAAAGTAGGAAGCATTTTTCCGTTTCAGCACGATTGTTGTATAAATGATAGGAATGATCATAAAGGAGATCAATGTATACCGCGCCATCTCCGGCAGGCCTGCGCCGTGTGTGGCCATCTGTTGTCCTACAATGACCAGCAGGCCGTAAAGTCCACCGATCAGCGTCCCTATGGAACGCTGGGCGGCCATCCCCAGTGTATCGTTCCGGTAAGGACGGATGCACCAGAGTACGGAAAGTGCCGTGTAAAAGGGAATACCGGTTCTGCCGCGCAGCTCATAAACCACAAATCCAAGCAATACTCCCACCGCTGACTTCACAATACGCATTCCCACAGGAGGAATTACCATTTTTTTATGATTCATGACTTACCGCTCCCATCTCCCTGAAGCACCGCAGGGCAGTACCAGCCCCGTCTCGCTCACCGGCAGGCCGATTTCATCCGCCGTCACACTTCCGCCGTACTTCTTCTGAACTGCCATGCCCAGCATGTAGGTCAGCACAGAGGGTGCCAGCCCGGTCGTATAGGAATTGATGAGGAAAAACAGCGGATCATCCGAAAGGAGCTTTGCACATTCCTGCACCAGCGGGTAGATGGCATCTTCAATTTTCCAGATTTCCCCTTTCGGGCCCCTGCCGTAGGAAGGCGGATCCATAATGATTCCGTCATAATGATTCCCCCTGCGGATCTCACGCTCCACAAATTTCATGCAGTCATCCACCAGCCAGCGGATGGACGCCTCTTCAAGTCTGGAGCTTTTCGCATTCTCTCTGGCCCAGGTTACCATACCTTTGGACGCATCCACATGAGTCACGGAGGCGCCTGCGGCAGCTGCAGCCAGTGTGGCGCCGCCTGTATAGGCAAACAGGTTCAGCACCTTCACGGGGCGGCCCGCTTTTCTGATCTTATCCGAAAACCAGTCCCAGTTCACCGCCTGCTCCGGAAAAAGACCGGTATGCTTGAAGCTGAAAGGCTTCAGCTGAAAGGTCAGGTTCCGGTAGTTAATGCTCCACTGCTTCGGCAGGTCGATAAACTCCCATTCACCGCCGCCCTTTTTGCTGCGGTGGTAGTGG
>JALFLM010000128.1 GCA_022774705.1 Lachnospiraceae bacterium
GGTTCTGTAGCAGTGCGGCAGGCAGATACAGTATTTTTCAGAATATCTGCAGGATCATTCAGGACAGTTCAGCTGCAGCTGAACTGTAATAATTGCAGTTTATGGGAGAGATTAAGATGGATTACAGGTTATTGTTTGAAGAAGCAAACAAAGAAGTAGAAGAGCGGTTTGAACTTGCTTCAGGCCGTATCAGGGAGCTTGCTTTTGGTGATATCTGCCAAAAACTGTCCGAAGGTTTTCAGGAATATTTTCTGAGAACGGCCGGGTTTGCAGTCATGATTCTCGATACGGAGAAGGAACTTTGGTCAGAGGACAGGCTGTCAGCGGACAGGGTTCTGCTGGAGGAACGGAATCGAAGATTATATAAAGATGTTGCAGGGGAAGCATACGAAAGCAGCTTTGCCAATCCGGATTATGCTGCAGTAAGGCTGGGAGATCAGATGGGGCTTTACCTGTCCTTTTTATATACGGAGATGCGGGGGATGATCCGTTACGCATATGAATGCCGCCGTACGGAACTGACGGTCTGCATGGAGATTTTTCTGGAGATCTACTGCATGGCGGAGGATGCGGCGGAAAGCGGAGAGGATGCGGACGGTCAGAAGCTGTTTGAAAGTGTAAAAGATGCACTGTACTATTATGTCAGTGATTACAGCGATCTGTTTCTGGATGCCCGCGTGGCAGCATCCCTTGACCCGCGCTATTCCTTTATCAGGGATATTGTTATGGAATCGGATCTTTCAAAAACCGATTACCTCTATTATTATGGCGATTATGTAACGGAAGATGAATTGAAGACATCTGCCTATGTGGCGACACTGCCTCAGGAAACCATAAAACTGATGGCGGACACCTACATTGACGGCTATTATAAAGGCTTTGAACTGGCGGGAATCGATATCAGCAAAAAGCGTTATGTGGAGGTGCGGTTCAATTTCGGATTTGAGCGGGTGATCCGCAGTGCCATCCAACGTCTGGAAGCAGACGGCCATGAGGTTATCTGTATCCGTCCGGCTACAGCACTGATCAATAAGAAGAACAACCTCCGTCTGGGCTGCTGCGGTCTGTCGGAGAACGATCAGTATGATTACGATCACCGCTACGATCTGGGGCTGTTTCTCGACAGCGCGCTGAAGGAGCGCAAGCTTTCCGTTTACCGCAGTGCTTATGAGAAGCGGAAAGAACTGGCAGCATCCATGGCAGGTCCTGCTGTCCTGGAAACTTTCGGTGAAAAACTGTTCGAACCGGTCAATAAAGATGGCTGTTCATCACTTTCTTCCCGGCAGCAGAAGCTTGCAGCCCAGATGAATACGGAGATGGTAAGAATTGTTTACCAGTATATTAACGGAGAAGAGCGTAGTTTTACTATAATTTCATTCCCCACACCGGCCATCGGACCCCATTTTGAAGAAATTTTTAACGAAACAATACGCCTTAACACCCTTGATTATGGAAAATACAGAGAAATTCATCAAAATATGATAGATGCGCTGGACAAATGTAAACGGGTTGTGGTAAAAGGTATAGGAGATAATCAGACAAATCTTACAATTTCTTTATGCGATATTCACAATCCGGAGAAAGAGACGATTTTTGAGAACTGTCTTGCAGATGTGAATATACCGCTGGGCGAGGTATTTACCTCTCCGCGTCTTGCCGGTACAGATGGAAGACTTCATGTCAGTGAGGTCTATATTGACGGCATGCGGTTTGAGAATCTGATTTTTGACGTGGAAAACGGCATGATCAAAGACTGGTCCTGCACTAATTTCACAGATCCCGAAGAAGGACGCCGGCTGGTTCAGACCATGATCCTGTTCGGCCATGACAGTCTTCCCATGGGAGAGTTTGCCATCGGTACCAATACGGTAGCCTACCGCATGGCAAAGGATTATCAGATATTCGATAAACTTAAGATCCTGATTGCCGAAAAGACAGGTCCCCATTTTGCATTCGGAGATACCTGCTACAGCAACAGTGAGGATCGTAAAGTATATAACCCCGACGGCAAGGAGATTATTGCCCGGGAGAATGAAGTCTCTGCTCTGCGCCATACGGAGCCTGATAAGGCATATTTCGGCTGCCATACGGATATCACACTTCCCTATGACGAGCTGGGCTGTCTCTACGGAGTAACAGAAACGGGAGAAGAAATTTTTATTATTAAAAACGGACGCTTTGTTCTGCCGGGGACAGAGGCGCTCAATGAAGCGCTGGAGCAGTAATGCGGTGCATAAAGCACCTGCAGATGGATAATTCAACACAAGCAGGAGGAAAGCAGACTATGAAGAAACCGGTAGTAGGCATTATTATGGGCAGTGATTCCGATCTTTCTGTGATGCAGAAGGCGGCAAAGACACTGGATGATTTCGGGGTGGCCTATGAGCTGACCATCATCTCCGCCCACAGAACACCTGATAAGATGATCGAGTACACCAGATCTGCAAAGGAAAGGGGAATCAAGGTTCTCATTACCGGAGCCGGATGGGCGGCAGCACTTCCCGGTATGGTTGCAGCACTGACCACACTTCCCGTAATCGGCGTACCGTTAAGTTCAAAATATTTCGGAGGTATGGATGCACTGTATTCCATCGTGATGACACCTCCCGGAGTACCGGTAGCAACTGTGGCTGTGGACGGGGCACAGAACGCTGCTTTACTTGCCCTTAAGATTCTGGCGGTTTCCGATGAAGCCCTGGGAGAAAAGCTGGCTGCTTACAGCGAGAACATGAAAGATACAGTGGAAGCGAAAGCCGATAAGGTGGAAAGCATCGGTTACAGGGCATATCTGGAACAGATGAAGTAAGAAACGTTATAAATAAATAAACATAAACAATCTAGAGGAGAAAAGTTATGGATTACAAGAATGCAGGCGTTGATATTGAAGCTGGTTACAAATCCGTTGAATTAATGAAAAAACATGTTAAGGAAACCATGAGACCCGAAGTACTTGGCGGCATCGGCGGTTTTTCCGGCGCATTCTCCATGGATGCTTTCAAGAATATGGAGCATCCTACTCTTGTATCCGGTACCGATGGTGTGGGTACCAAGCTGAAACTGGCCTTCATCATGGATAAACACAATACGGTCGGTATCGATTGCGTTGCCATGTGTGTCAATGATATTGCGTGTGCAGGCGGCGAACCGCTGTTTTTCCTGGACTATATCGCATGCGGCAAGAATTATCCGGAAAAAATCGCTGATATCGTAAGCGGCGTGGCAGAAGGCTGCAAACAGGCAGGAGCAGCACTGATCGGCGGTGAAACAGCAGAGATGCCCGGTTTCTATCCCGTTGACGAATACGATCTGGCAGGATTTTCAGTTGGTGTGGTAGATCAGAAGGATCTGATCACAGGTGAATCTCTGGCAGAAGGCGATATCCTGATCGGTATGGCATCCTCCGGCGTACACAGCAACGGTTTTTCACTGGTAAGAAGCGTATTTGAGATGACAAAAGAAAGTCTCGATACATACTATGATGAACTGGGCGCAACCCTTGGCGAAACACTTCTGGCGCCTACGAAGATATACGTAAAAGCACTGAAATCCATCAAGGATGCATCTGTTAAGATCAAAGCCTGCAGCCATATCACAGGCGGCGGTTTCTACGAGAATGTACCCCGCATGCTGTCAGACAACACCCATGCTGTAATTGAAAAGAACAGCTACCCGGTTCCTCCCATTTTCCCGCTGATGCAGAAGAAAGGGGAAATTGAAGAAAAGATGATGTACAATACATTCAATATGGGTATCGGCATGGTTGTAGCTGTTTCAGCTGACGATGTGGATAAGACCATGGAAGCAATCAGGGCAGCCGGGGAGGCTCCTTATGTAATCGGTAAGATCACTGCCGGTGAGAAAGGTGTAACTCTCGTTTAATTCTGTGACTGTCCGGGGCAGGAGGATATTATGAAAATCGGCATACTGGTATCAGGAGGCGGTACCAATCTGCAGGCAATCATTGACAGTGTGGAAGCCGGCCGCCTTACAAATGCTTCTATTGAAGTGGTAATCAGCAACAACAAAGGTGCATACGCACTGGAAAGAGCAAAAAAACACGGGATTCCTGCCGAGTGTCTGTCACCGGCGGACTTTCCCGATCGTTCCGCGTTTCATCAGGCACTGATCAGACGGCTTCAGGATTATGATGTGGAGCTGGTGGTTCTTGCCGGATATTTGGTGAATATTTCTCCGGAGATGGTAGCAGCATTCCCCCGGAGAATTATCAATATACATCCCTCCCTGATTCCGTCATTCTGCGGAAAGGGATACTACGGTCTGAAGGTTCATGAAGCGGCGCTGGAAAGAGGAGTAAAGGTTACCGGAGCTACGGTTCATTTTGTTGACGAAGGAACCGATTCGGGACCGATTATCATGCAGAAAGCAGTGGAGATTCCCGACGGGATTTCCGCCAAGGATCTGCAGCTGAAGGTCATGCAGGAGGCGGAGTGGGTTCTGCTCCCCGCAGCGATTCAGAAAATTGCAGATGGTTTGTTATAGTAAACAGAGGAAGGTAGATACGAACATGAAAGTACTCATTGTAGGAAGCGGCGGCAGAGAGCATGCCATTGCATGGAAAGTTGCACAGAGTGAAAAAGTCAGCAAAATTTACTGCGCGCCCGGCAACGCGGGAATCGCCGCTTTAGCGGAATGCGTGCCGATCGGCGCCATGGAATTTGACAAACTGGTTGCATTTGCCAAAGAGAAGAAAATAGATCTGACCATTATCGGCATGGACGATCCGCTGGTTGGCGGTATCGTGGATGTATTTGAAGCAGAAGGACTAAGAGTGTTCGGCCCCCGCAAAAATGCGGCAATTCTGGAAGGCTCCAAATCTTTCTCAAAGGATCTGATGAAAAAATACAATATTCCTACCGCATCATATGAAGTATTTACAGACGCCGATGCTGCAGTCGCTTATCTGAAAGAGAAGGCTGATTTCCCTATTGTACTGAAAGCAGATGGTCTTGCTCTCGGTAAAGGTGTGCTGATCTGCAATACACTGGAAGAAGCAATTGATGGTGTCCGTACCATTATGACAGATAAGAAATTCGGCACCGCAGGCAACACCATGGTTATTGAAGAGTTCATGACCGGCCGCGAAGTTTCCGTACTTTCTTTCGTAGACGGAGATACGATCCGCATTATGACCTCCGCACAGGATCATAAGCGTGCAAAAGACGGCGATCAGGGTCTGAATACCGGCGGCATGGGAACATTTTCTCCCAGCCCGTTCTATACGGAAGAAGTTGATGAATTCTGCAGGAAATACATCTATCAGGCAACGGTTGACGCCATGAAAGCAGAAGGCAGACCGTTTAAGGGCATCATTTTCTTCGGTCTGATGTTGACCCCCAAAGGCCCCCGCGTCCTGGAATACAATGCCCGTTTCGGCGATCCCGAGGCCCAGGTTGTTATACCCCGCATGAAGAACGACATTGTTGAAGTAATGGAAGCATGTATCGACGGTACACTTTCCGAAATCGAGCTGCAGTTCGAAGACAATGCAGCTGTCTGTGTCGTACTGGCATCGGATGGTTATCCCGTATCCTATGAAAAAGGATTCCCCATCACCGGTCTCGATTCTGTTGAAAAAGTGGATGGATATTATGTATTCCATGCAGGTACTAAATTCAATGATCAGGGTCAGATCGTTACCAACGGCGGCCGTGTGCTGGGTGTGGTAGCTAAAGGCTGTGATCTGAAGCAGGCCAGACTGAATGCATACTCCGCAACTACATGGATTGAATTTAAGAATAAGTACATGAGAAATGACATCGGAAAAGCCATCGATGAAGCGGAAAGCAATTAGTACATCGTCCTGCAAATAACTGTACCAGACCGGAACAGGTCACATGATTTACAATTGATAATATGTCAAAAGGTATTCAGAGCCGGACAGGTATAAAGGCTGTCCGGCTCTGAATTTTTACAGGTGAGCTAGCTGTTCTCTGATCAGGATATGCAGATTGTCAGCTTCTTTCAGTGTAATCGTATCACTGCGGTATACAGAAAAGCCTCTCAGAAGCTGCAGCATCAGAAGTCGATAGACCGTCTGCTGTACTTTATCTGAAGTACAGGAAAGTTCGATTCCCAGTATAAATGACTCGGTGATGATAAGACCGTCGGGTCTTCCGCCACAGTCTTTTGGCTGTGTGCCGCTGTTCAGAAGATTTCTGATTTTTGCCTGACTGACAAAATCATTCATCCAGGACTGGGTTTTATAGGTGGTTATGAATTCCTTAAGTCTGGATGTGGGCACGAAAAAGGCGTCCTGCATATTGAGAAGTCCTTTTACTATGTCCTTGTGCACAGGGTAAAGAGATATACAGGCTTTTTCAATCATAGGAATAGGGGCTCCGGGGTAATGTCTCAGAAGAAAGGCAGGCCGGTAAAACATTTTTTTGTTAAAATGCTGTCCGTCAAAGGACAGAATCATGGTTTCCTCCAATGCTCTGTCATGCAGGATTGCATAAACCAGCCGGGTATTCGGATTCTGCATGGCGGTTCCCACACAGCAGCGTGTGATCCCTTCTTCATCAAGCTGCAGATGGACCGTATAGCTTTTGTTGTTCTGAATCTCAAAGCGGATCCGGGATTTGGTGCAGATCGTTTCCCAATGTGTCGGATGATAAGAATAAAAACAGTATTCGTGAGCATAGCTGGCGCCTTCGAAAAAGAATGTATCCGATTCTGTTGTCTGCACTGTTCCCGGACGACCGGAAGCGGGGCGGGAGGAAGCACTGGCAGGGAAGCGGGAAACGTTTCGATTGCCAATGTACTCCAGCATCTCTTTTGAAGAATAGAAATCATAAGCTTCCTGTTTCAGCTCTGCTTTTGTTTTCTGAAGAAAATCAAATCTGCTGTCGGTATTGTGAATCTGTATCAGTATATAAGGAGAATACAGATAGTCAAAATCCTTCATCTCCCAGTTATAAAACGCGCATAAGATCAGTAAAAACAGCGCATAGCAGCAGCATTCTGCATCGTCTTCCTGACACAGTTCCTGAATAAAAACGGGAAGCCGTTCATCCCACAGGTTGGAATATGTGATTCTCGGGTGTTTTCAAGTGGATTTTGCGGAGCGTTTACAGGAAAAGAAGGGGAGGTTATACTGGGAGCATGGGAAGGGTGCAGGGCAGAGTAAAGCGGCTTCCCGGCTGCCGTCTGTTTTTCGGATATCGGTCTCCCGCCACAACAAACCGGAAACACCCTTCTCTGTAACTGAAGGAGAAAAATTTAAGTAGTAAAAAATATTGATAAAAATGATAAGATGTGTTTAAATATACTTACGGAGGTATATTTATGAATACGTCGAATATTAAAAATTACAAACCGAAAGATTTTGCAGAATTAACAGGCGTTTCTGTTAAAAC
>JALFLM010000051.1 GCA_022774705.1 Lachnospiraceae bacterium
CTGGTAGATAAACTGGAGAAGAAAATTGCACAGATTACTTCCCTGACATCCCTTCTGGATCAGGGCATGACGCCGGAACAGATTCTGGAATTTGTGCTGGGCGATCTGGGACTGGAAATGATGGATAGAATGCCTCTGGAATTTTCCTGCAACTGCACCAGAGAGCGGGTGGAGAAGGCTGTGATCAGCACCGGTGCTGCTGAACTGCAGGATATGATCGATGAAGGAAAGTCTATTGAGGTCAACTGTCATTTCTGCGGAGAAACCTATGAGTTTTCTGTGGAGGATCTGAAAAGGATGCTAAAAAGAGCAACCAGGCCGTAAGGTGATGATTGCAACTTTCGGGGGATTGCTGTACAATATATGAAGCCGTAAATGGCTGGTTAAAGCAGTGTAAGTCACGCTGGATTCAGTTTGATTGATGCTGGATCGTTATGGAAAGTGGAATCTGAAAGGAAAAAAAGTATGGATGCAAAAGAATTATCATTAAAAAAGCATTATGAATGGAATGGAAAGATTGAAGTGGTTTCCCGCTGTAAAGTGGAATCCATGGAGGATCTTGCCGTAGCATATACTCCCGGGGTTGCACAGCCCTGTCTGGCTATTGCAGATGATAAAGAATTATCATGGGAGCTGACCAGAAGAAGCAATCTGGTAGCAGTTGTTACAGACGGTTCTGCTGTACTGGGTCTGGGTAATATCGGACCGGAGGCCGGTATGCCGGTTATGGAAGGTAAATGCGTATTGTTTAAGGAATTTGCAGATGTGGATGCATTTCCTATCTGTATTGACTCTCAGGATGTGGATACGATCGTGGATACCGTTGCTCTGATTTCCAAAAGCTTTGGCGGCATCAATCTGGAAGATATTGCTGCACCCAGGTGCTTTGAAATTGAAGAAAAACTGAAACAGCGCTGTGACATTCCTGTTTTCCATGATGATCAGCATGGTACTGCCATTGTGGTAGCGGCTGCGCTGTTAAATGCCATGAAGGTTACCGGAAGAAAGATGGGAACGGCCAGGATTGTCATCAATGGTGCAGGGGCTGCGGGAACAGCAATTGCAAAGCTGCTCCTTCAGATGAATTTCGGCACCATTACCATGTGCGACCGTTACGGTATCGTTTGTTCCGGTGAAGAATGGCTGACCGATGCGCAGGAGGAACTGGCTCAGGTTACCAACCTGGAACATCAGAAGGGGCTTCTGGCAGATGCGGTAAAGGGTGCTGATATTTTTGTGGGTGTATCCCGCCCCGGCATGCTGACCGCAGAGATGGTAAGCACCATGGCAAAGGATTCCATCGTACTTGCTATGGCCAATCCCGTACCCGAGATTATGCCTGATGAAGCGAAGAAAGGCGGCGCTAAAGTAGTTGGTACAGGAAGAAGTGATTTCCCCAACCAGATCAATAATGTTCTGATTTTCCCCGGTTTGTTTAAAGGTGTTCTTTCCGTACGTGCAAGACAGATTACGGAAGAGATGAAGATCAGCGCGGCTTATGCTCTGGCAGGAATCGTATCAGAGGACGAATTGTCACCGGAATATATCATTCCCAATGCGCTGAATAAGAAAGTTGCAGAGAAAGTAGCGGAGGCAGTAGCAAAAACCGCGGTAGATTCCATGAAACAGTGACAAGTGCAGCAGTCAGGGCAGGAGATCAGAATTATGGAGAGGAAATGCGTGTATCAAAAATACCTGAATAATGCGAAGGGCCACCTGCGGGTGGTTCTGCATCATAAATGGGAAGTGATGAGGGGATGCTTCAGAGTAGGTCTTTACCGGCAGGGGATTACTCATGATCTGTCAAAGTTTTCACCGACGGAATTCAGTGCCGGAGTCCGGTATTTTCAGGGAACCCGCAGTCCCAACGCCATGGAGCGTGAACTGTATGGCTATTCCCGCGCATGGCTTCATCATAAAGGGCGGAATAAGCATCATTTTGAGTATTGGACTGATGTTTCCGGTGACAGGCAGCATTGCCTGGAAGGGAAAAAGATGCCGCCGCGGTATCTCGCCGAGATGGTAATGGACCGGATTGCCGCATCGAAAACCTATAAGGGGGATGCCTATACGGATCGGACTGCCCTGGATTATCTTCTGCATGGGCGTGATCATGAACTGATGAATCACGAGACTTACAGAGAGCTTAGGAAAATCCTGACGATTCTTGCGGATCATGGGGAAGGGGCAGCTTTTCGCTATGTACGCAGGATGCTGAAACGTGATTCTTATTGATTCTTGATGACTTTACAGCTGCACAGAGCCGGACCAGGCTTCCGGACCGGTTCTGTGCGGCTGTTTGTTTTTTAATTATGACTGTAAAAACCTGCAGTCAGTCTTTTTTTCATGATTTGCGGAAGGTAGCACATTCGGTCTGCTCCATTTTTTTCGCACCGCTGCCGGCGATACCGATTTTGCCGGCAGTACACATATTTGCTTTATTGTACATGCATTTGACTGCGTCGCAGGCTACCTCCAGCGATTCATCGGGTGATTCGTAGGAGTTGCAGCAGCGGCCGTCTTTTTTTTCATCAAAGCTTGCACAGCAGGTGGATGAAGGCATGTCTGCATTTTCACCGTCTACCTTGATCTTGCCTTTGCAGCAGTAATGGTCAGAGTTGTGGATACAGGTATCAACACTGCATACTAATTTTGTCATAATTACCTCCAGAAATTGAAATGATTTCGTTTATCTGCCGGATAGCCGGCATAAAAGAAGTATGTCCGGAAGTAAAAAAATTATGTATTCGTTGCAAAAAATACAGACAAAAGTGGATTTTTTCGGTATACTATAGATGTATGATATATATTTAACAGCAGGAATCGATTTGAAGTAAATTGAGGGGAGAATTATGTTTTCAGTTGATGATTATTTAAAAGAACAGAATGTGGATGCGGGGCTGATCGAGGATCTGAGACAGTTTCGGGAAAAATACGAGGTTGCACAGGAGGTTCGTGACCGTGTGATCGAGCCTGCGATTCCTTTTTACGGTCGGGAGATTCTTGAAATGGCTATTTCGGCTCTGCTGCAGGGTGAGAATCTGCTGCTGTCCGGTGCGAAGGCTACAGGCAAGAATGTGCTCTGCGAGAATCTGGCCTATATGTTTGGAAGACCTTCCTATAATATATCATTTCATGTGAATACGGACAGTGCCGCTCTGATTGGTACAGATACATTCCGCAACAATGAAGTGGTACTCCGAAGAGGACCGGTTTACCAGTGTGCCGATTTTGGCGGATTCGGTGTGTTTGACGAGATCAATATGGCAAAAAACGATGCGGTTTCCGTACTGCATGCGACTCTTGACCACCGAAGAATTATTGATGTGCCGGGATACAACAAGATTAAAGTTCATGAAGCGGCCCGTTTTATCGGAACCATGAACTACGGTTACGCAGGTACCAGAGAACTGAATGAGGCTCTTGTTTCCCGTTTCATGGTTATCGACATGCCGGCGCTGACCGGGGATACGCTGGAGTTTCTGCTGACGAAGATGTTCCCTGATATGACGGACAATGCAAAAGAGCAGTTTACAGGGCTTTTTATGGACATGCAGACGAAAGCTTACAACGGAGAGATTTCTACAAAACCGCTGGATCTGCGCGGACTGATGTCTGCGATCCGGACAATCCGTTCCGGCCTTGCGCCTTCTTCGGCAGTAAAGATGGGTATTACCAACAAGAGTTTTGATATATTTGAACGGGAAATCATTGATGATATTGTTATGACGAGGGTTCCTTCCACCTGGACGAGAGCGGATATTTTCCGGTCATAAGGGGGTGGGCCTGTGGCAAGAAATTACAAGGCACCTTATCTGGAGGATGAGGCGAAGGATGAATATTCCCTGGAACTGCAGAACCGCATGAAAAATCTGATGTGGACGGTCAGCGGAGATTATACGCTTGACGTGAAGCTGGATCTGGAAAGTTATAAGAAGTCGAAATATATCACGATCTATGACGCGGTGAAACAGGGAGCATTTGCCAGATTTTTTGACATGGAAGAGCTTTCCATGTATATCGTGAAGAAGATTTATCTGTCCGCTCAGCAGGCTCCGCTGATGGAGCTGGCCCAGCTGTGTGTGGATGAGGCTTCCTATCCGCTGATCACCAGAGAGCGCTCCGGGGTGGAGGAGATCCGCAGGCGGGCTTTTCAGGATATGCTGGAGCATCAGTCGGTCCGCATGAGTGCTTCTTTTTTCGGGCAGGTGAAGTTCTATATTCTGAAGTCCTTTCTCAGCGGTGAAAACAGCCTGACAACGGAGCGGATTCAGTCGGTGATCAACCGGATTCAGAACCTGCGTCATGCGGAAAATACCATGGATATCATCCGCACCATCGATCAGATCTACAACAGGATTATTGATCAGACTTTTGAGGAAAAGCACGGTACGCTGGAGGATGTACTGGCTGTTTCTCTGGAGGAGCTGCAGGAATTCAACTGGCAGGATTATCTCGATGAGGAAAGTCTGCAGGATGTGCTGAAGCAGTACATGAATTCCATTGCAAGCAGCGATATTGAGAAAGTGGATATGCGGGACCGTCCCAGAAGGGAGGCTTCCGATAAAGGACCCAGAGTACGTGTGCTGGATGATGAAGCGCTGAAAAAGGTTTATGATTATGTGGAGCTGAATCACGGCATTTCCTACATGCCTCTTCGGGAACAGGAGCAGCTGAATTACCAGCTGTGCAGAGGCGCACATGAAGATTGTTCGCTGTATTACACGGATGGGATTCTTCATCATCCGGCAAAGATTAATTATCAGTACAAATATGCGCAGCTGCAGCTGTCGAAAAATAAACGGTATTATCATGAAAATCACCGGGTCATCAAACGGAACATCGAGATGCTGACGGAGATGCTGAGAAAATCACTGATCATGCGCAACGAGGATGATCTGTGCAAAAGCTCTTCCGGTATCCTTGTTCCTTCCCGGCTGTGGAAACTGGGGCGGACGGAGGATACGAAGCTTTTCGATAAGGTTATCAAAAAGGATACCTCCGATTTCGCAGTGGATATCCTGATCGATTCCAGTGGCTCCCAGTCCTCCAGACAGGCGCAGGTAGCCGTTCAGGGGTATATGATCAGCGAGGCGCTGAGCAATATCGGAATACCGCATCAGGTTGTGGGTTTCTGTACCTTCTGGGACTATACGATCATGCGCCGTTTCCGTTCCTATGACGATGACCGCAGCATGAACCAGAGGATTTTTGAGTTTATGGCTTCATCCAATAACCGGGACGGGCTGGCAATCCGGGCCACCTACGACAAGCTGATGAAGCGGGAGGAACCCAACAAGGTTCTGATCGTTCTCAGCGACGGCAGGCCCAACGATCAGAAAGTAAACCGGCCGGGAAGCAGAAACCCGCGTCTGTATGAAGGGGAATTTGCCGTGCGGGATACTGCTTTTGAAGTGCGCCGGGCAAGAGCACTGGGCATATCGGTGCTGGGCGTATTTGCGGGAGAAGATGAGGATCTGGGAGCAGAAAAAAAGATTTTCGGCAAGGATTTTGCATTTATCCGGAATATCGGAAGCTTCTCCAATGTGGTGGGGACCTACCTGAAACGGCAGCTGGAGGAAGACATGTAACTGTTTGGACTTCAGCCGGGAAAATGCGGTTACTATTCACAGTCAATGTCATTAACTTAAAGGATTCATGCCGAAAATCGGCATGGATCTTTTTTTAACCTGTAACTCAAAAAATGAAAAAAGACTTGACAAAACCTCCAAAATGTGCGGCCTTTTCTGAATACCTCAGAAAAGGCCAATTAATCAAGAAATTATATCTTTTGATATTTACTTGATTAAGGAGGTAACCATTTATGAATTATTCTAAAGCCGTTAAGTCTTTGTTTCTTGCTTCAATTAATGATCTTGCTGCTGTTCCTGAAAAATATGCAGTTCAGCCCGGCAAGGATTTCACTCGTAACCGAAAAATGGGATTCAGAGATTTTCTGCTCCTCTTTCTTACAATGGAAGCGGA
>JALFLM010000062.1 GCA_022774705.1 Lachnospiraceae bacterium
TTGGCATGGGCATCGACAAGTCCAACATACGTTGGGTATTCCATTACAATATGCCCAAAAGTATCGAAGCTTTTTATCAGGAAATTGGCAGGTGCAGCCGTGATGGTGAGCCGGGGGAATGTATTCTGTTTTACAGCGGGCAGGATGTGGTTACAAACCAGTGGTTCATCGATCACAATCAGGAGAACCAGGAACTGGATGACTTTACGCGAAGAATTGTCATGGAACGGGATCATGAGCGACTTAAAAAAATGACCTATTACTGCTTTACCAATGAATGTCTGAGAGATTATATTCTGAGATATTTTGGCGAGTATACATCAAATTACTGCGGCAACTGCATTAATTGTATTACACAATTTGAAAATGTTGATGTGACGGAGACCGCCCGCAAACTGCTGGGCTGCATCCTGACCAGCAGACAGCGCTACGGAGCTGCGGTCATTATTGATACCGTGCACGGTGCCAATACAGCAAAAATCCGTCAGTACCGCCTGGACAGCAATCCTTTTTACGGTTCATTGCCGAAGGAACCTGTCTACCGGCTGCGTCAGGTGATGAATTACCTGCAGCTGCAGGAGTATCTGACTGTGACAAACGATGGATATTCCATTGTAAAGCTGGGAAAGAATGCCTCCGGAGTGCTGGAGCAGGGAGAGTCAGTGGTCATGAAAATGGCAAAGGAAAAGGAGCCGTCGGCGGTGAAAACGAAAAAGAAATCTGCAAAAGCTTCGGCGGCCGGGATTACCCTCAGCGAATCGGAGCAGGCTCTGTTTGAACAGCTGCGTACTTTACGCATGCAGATCGCCAGAGAGGAAAATGTCCCGCCTTACATCGTATTTTCCGATAAAACACTGGTACATATGTGCAGTGTAAAACCGGAAAATAAATTTCAGATGCTGAGGGTGTCCGGCGTAGGGGAATTCAAATTCAGTAAATACGGAGAGCGTTTTCTGGAAAGCATCAGAACATTTCAGATGAATCAGTAAAGAGACAGGGGAGAGACCGGAGAATAATGGAAGCTGTTTGGGAAGAAAAGATAAGAAATTATGTGGAGGAGCATGCGCCGGAGGCGGAGCGGCTTCTGAAGGAGCTGGCTGTGATACCGGCTCCTTCAGGAAAAGAAAAGCGCAGGGGGGATTTCTGCAGAAAATGGCTGGAGGCTCATGGAGCAGAAGGCGTGTATGAGGACAGTGCGGGGAATATCATTTATCCGTATCAGGTTCGTCACCGCAGCAGGCTTACGCTGTGTATGGCGCATCTTGATGTGGTATTTCCCGATGAGGACAGACTGGTGATCCGTCAGAACGGTCATCTGCTGACGGGGCCCGGTGTGGGGGACGATACCGCCAATCTGGTCAGCCTTCTCATGGCAGCAGCCTTTTTCGCCCGGGAAAAACCCGAACTGCAGATGGGAATTCTGTTTGTCGCTGATACCGGAGAAGAAGGCCTGGGCAACCTGAAAGGCTGCAGGCAGCTGATGAAAGACTTCGGAAACCGTCTGGCCCGGGTGATTTCTCTGGATCTGTATCTGGGGCAGTGTTTTAACCGGTGCGTGGGCTCTTTGCGGTACGAAGTGACGGTGCGGACGGAAGGCGGGCATTCCTTCAGTGCATTCGGCAGTCCCAGTGCGGTTCATCAGATTTCCCGTCTTGTATGTGCGCTGTATGAACAGCAGGTACCGGAACGGGCGCAGACCACCTATAACGTGGGTACCATTGAGGGTGGAACATCGGTCAATACCATTGCCCAGGAAGCACGGATCCTTTATGAAATCCGATCTGTGGATGCAGGCTGTATGGAGGAGATGCGGCAGATGTTTGAGGATACGGTCCGGAAGTTTTCAGCGGAAGGGATGCGGCTGCAGATTCATCAGGTGGGGGAGCGCCCCTGTGCCGGCCAGATGGATGAAGCTGCCAGGTCTGCTCAGGATAAACTGGTGGAAACAGCAGCAAAAGTGATCGGCCGGATATCAGGTCTTGCGGTGTCTTTGGAGGCTGCTTCCACAGATGCCAATATCCCGCTTTCACTGGGTATTCCTGCGGTTACTCTGGGAACGATTGTGGGCGGAAAAGCTCATACCCGGGAGGAATGGGTGGATCTGGACAGCCAGAGAACAGGTATGAAGCTGGTGCTGCATCTGCTTTTTGCACTGCAGAAAACAGAGCAGGGCAGGGAAACAGCCGGTTTTTTCGTATAGAGGGACAGACGGAAGAACCGGAGCCGGTGTATTATGCAGGGAATCTGGCAGTACAGGGTGATGTGCTTCTGGAGGTGTTGGATAAAGAGTGCGGGAAGCTCAGGCTCCCTGCTTTTATCCGGCAGATCGCCAATGATGCCTTCAAAGGAATCGGCACGATCAGTGTGGAGGCATTTGACAGGAATCAGGTGAAATGCTGGAAGCCCCTGCTGCAGGCACAGAGAGCAGAACTGAGAATTTACAGTCCTGATAAAGAAAGCTGCATCTGGCTGCCGCTGTCCCATACAGGCGGATTTGATACCGCATTGTCCTTACAGGACGGAATCATAATCAATTTTGACGCATATGACAGCCGGTTTACATCGATTCAGGACCGGGAACTGAAGCTTCAGATTGCCATATCCCGTCTTCTGTATCCGGTACAGCTGTCAGAACAGGCAAAAAGCAGGTACGAACAGCTGG
>JALFLM010000072.1 GCA_022774705.1 Lachnospiraceae bacterium
GATTGAGTACATCTATCATAACACGAACGTACATTCGATTCAAGGAAACGCGGATATTTTAAAATTGATTGTGTCAATTTACAATCAATTTCTATTCAATGTGGTTTTCCGGCAGGTTCTGTAAAATAAGCTCAGATCAAAACAATGACAGGAGGAGCTTATGCAACAGAATATTGAATTTGAGCGGTGCATTGATTTTCTGGTACGGATGATTGATAAGTACGGCGAAGAAGTCCTCCGGGAGTTGGAGGAAGAAAAACAGAATAAAGAAGAAAAAGAAGCGGCAGTTTCCTGAAATACAAAATGTAAATCAGACTGTCGCTTTTTGCGCTCTAAATTAAATAAATTTTAAAAGCTGATGCAGAGTGTGTGGCTCATTATTCTGGGAAGCAGTAATACGAGTATCAAATGGTTTGAAATGATTCTGTGTATAAAAGTTCAGAAGAAATTCATTATCTTCGCATTCAAGAAACTCCATAACGCCACCTACGGAATATTTGAGACTGGATATGGTTTCCAGTGCAAATCCCAGCAGAATGTTTCCAGGGATTCGTTTTTCTTTTGGAAGAGAATAGTTCTTTCCTAACTGTGCAATCAGGTAAGCTGCTGTGGTATAGGATTGTGTTTCTTCATCCAGAATACTGACACGGGACAATTTCTTTGCCATTGTTTTACTGATGTTTGAGGCCCGGACAGAGATTGGCTTTACTGTAAGGGAAAAATAGCCAACCAATGAAGCATCTTCGGCATCAAATACCAGATAAGTGATGGATTGATCTTTTTTCGTAAATTCAATTGCATTATGTAATAAAAAGTATTCAACATCGGGATTTTTGGGACAAGAAAAATCGGAGAGTAAGTCGTAAAGACTTTCCTCTCCGATATATGTCGGTTCGTCTTTATCCAAATATGCCCGAATATTAACGGTAAAATATTTATCAGACATGTTTTTTCTTCCTTTTTGACATTAAAGCTAAGATTTCCTGTGGGTTCGTTAACTGACGTCCGGGAAGTGTCTGCTTTGGTGTGCGGTCACGGTCGGCTTCGTCAATTGCTGCGACAAAACGCTTTACGCTATTTGGATTGGATACGACAAAATTATGAGTAATACTTGAAGTAGCCATACTAACACCTCCTCTTTTTTGGCTTTTTTGTGTATTTATAGTATATGCAATGTGTGATAAAAACACAATATCAAAAACAGAAATTCTTTCTAAATAATTTTCAAGCCGGACATTTATTAGACGCTTCCGGTAAGCGAACAATATTTTCGAGCCAATCATTTATAAGTCGCCAATGGTGGGCTGGCAATATTTTGATAACAGAAATGCTCTGTATCTAATTTAATTATACGATTGGCGAAGAAATGCGTCAATACGGAAAATAAGTATTGAAAATAGTTGGAACAAGTACTAAAATAAGGTTGGGACAACAAAACAGAGTTATACTGCGAGGAAGATTATGAAGAATAAAAAGATTAAATGCGATATATATACCAGAGTATCCACAACCATGCAGGTAGATGGCTACAGTCTGGATGCTCAGAAAGAAAAACTCAAGAGATATGCGGAATTTCAGAATATGGAAATCGTAAATGAGTATTCAGATGAAGGTAAGTCTGGAAAGAGCGTAGAGGGCAGACCGGAATTTCAGAGAATGTTGGATAATATTGAGAATGGAACAGATGAGGGTCAGTTTGTACTGGTGTTCAAGCTTTCCAGATTCGGTCGTAATGCGGCAGATGTTTTAAATTCTTTGCAGAGGATGCAGGATTTTGGAGTGAATCTGATCTGTGTAGAAGATGGAATTGACAGTTCAAAAGATAGTGGAAAGCTGATGATTTCTGTTCTGTCTGCGGTGGCAGAGATTGAACGAGAGAATATCCTTGTTCAGACAATGGAAGGACGAAAGCAGAAAGCTAGGGAAGGAAAATGGAACGGCGGGTTTGCTCCATATGGCTATGAATTGGTAAATGGAGAATTGCAGATTGCAGAGGATGAAGCAGAGATTATTCGCCTGATCTATGACAAATTCATTCATACCAATATGGGAATTTCTGCGATTGCTGCATGGCTGAACCAGCATGGATATAAAAAGAAAAAGCGACAGAATAACACACTGGACGCATTTGCTTCTTCATTTATAAAAGGCGTTTTGGATAATCCGGTATACTGTGGAAAGTTGGCTTATGGACGAAGGAAGAACGAGAAAGTTTCTGGAACAAGAAATGAATATCGCATTGTAAAGCAGGAAAATTATATGCTGCATGATGGTATCCATGAAGGGATTATTTCAGAAACAGACTGGGAGCTGGCTCATCAAAAACGAGAAAAAACAGGTGTGAAATATGAAAAGACACATAGTCTGGATCATGAGCATATCTTATCTGGAATATTGAGGTGTCCGTTATGTGGAAGCGGTATGTATGGGAATGTAAACCGAAAGAAAAAGAAAGACGGAACCTTATATAAGGATTATTTCTATTATGCCTGCAAACATCGTCGCCTGGTAGATGGTCATAAATGTGGATATCGTAAACAATGGAGTGAGGAGAAGATTAACAATGCAGTAGAAGAAGTTATTCGGAAGCTGGTGAAGAATCCAAAGTTTGAGGAAGCAATACTGAATAAAATCGGTTCAAGAATAGATACAGAAGAAATAGAAAAAGAGATTGAAGGACTGGAAAAACAGCACAGACAACTGACCGGAGCAAAAGCAAGGCTTGGACAGCAAATGGACAGTCTGGATATTATGGATAAATTTTATGAGAAGAAATATCAGGATATGGAGACAAGGTTATACCGTTTGTATGATGAGATTGAAGGTGTGGAGAACAGTATAGAGGAAGTAAAGAATCGCCTGTTGAATATCCGGCAACAGAAAATATCAGAAGAAAACGTCTATCAATTTCTTTTATATTTTGATAAACTATATGATAAGTTCACCGACCTAGAGAAGAAAGAATTTCTTAACAGCTTTGTGGAACAGGTGGACATTTATGAGCAGGAGCAGCCAGATGGCAGATTCCTGAAGCACATAAAGTTCCGTTTTCCGGTGTATTTTGGAGATAGGGAAACACAGGAACTTTGTTGGGACAACGAAAGTACCGTTGAGACGGTTGTATTGCTTTCCAAGGGCGAGGTCGACTCGAAAAAGATTCGGGTTGAGTTCTCTTTGGAAGATATGGATATGTCAGAGTTCCAAGATGGAGCAACCTATCCGCAGATCAAGGAGTATGTTTTGGAGAATACCGGGTTAAAGGTGTCCAATCTCTATATCTCACAGATTAAACGGAAATGTGGGATTGAGGTAGGCAAAAACTACAATCTGCCGAAATCCGAGGATTCCAGACAGCCACAGTGTCCGCCGGAAAAAGAGAAAGCAATCCGAGAAGCATTCAAATATTTTGGGATGATCTAACATCCCGCAGAACGGAGGTTTCTTATGGATAGATTGATTTCTTGTGAGTTCAACATGGACACCGCCTGTGTGGAGCTGAAATTTGCAAATGGTAGCATGATAGCGATTGATACTATTGCCGTTGAGAACGAAGTAGCGGATAATATGTATCAGCGGTCAGAGATGGACTGGCTAATCTACAACAAGCCGCTGGAATACGCACAGTTGGTACTCAGCGGTGATTTGGAGCAGTATGCACAAGGAATGCCAGAACATCGGTTAATAGATTGAGAATAGATATGGCACAGCCCACCGGCCGCTTCAATGATCGATGGGCTGTGTTGTTTCTAATAAGGTCTTAAATTGTAAATTGGAATTCCACACCAGTTTTCGTGTTTTGAACGGAGCATTTACCGCCGTGCAGTTCCACGATATTCTTAGCAATGGCAAGGCCAAGTCCCGTGCCTCCTCCGGAGCGGGATTCATCCACCCGGTAGAAGGTGTCCCATACTTTCGCCAAAGCTTCTGCGGACAGAGGCTTACTATCATTTTCGATGGAGAATGTAATTTTACCACGATTGTTCTGAATCCGTACTGTGACACAGCCACCGGCAGGCGTGTACTTCACAGCGTTGGTCGCAAAGTTCTCAATGACCTGTGCAATTCGATTCTCGTCAGCAACGATGATACACTGCTCGGGGAACTCATAGCTGATTTGCAATTCCTTTGCCTCCGCTGCCATTTGAAGCTTCTCGAAGATAGCTTTCGTAAGATCAGCAAGCGAAAACTCGTCCCGTGAGAGTTTCACCTTACCGGCTTCCAATCTTGACAAATCTAACATCTCCAAAACCATACCGTCTGTTCGCTCCGCTTCCGCAAGGATCACATCTACATACTTATCACGCTTATCTTCGGCAATGTGCTCCTTCAAACCCTCCGCATAACTGTGAATGACCGCCAACGGGGTTTTCAATTCGTGGGCTATATTAGAGGTCATCTGGCGGCGGTTTTCCTCAGCGGTCTTGGAATATTCCAAAGCGGCATTTAATCGAGTGATCTCGTTGTCCTTCATCCTGCGACGATCCTTCTCTGTTTCAAAGCCTGTTCTTAATTTCTCAATTTCATGCCATATGGCAGAGGCGCTATCTGTATGATAAGTATTCCGCCAACTGTCTTCCATTGCATCTGCAATATCTCGTACAGGCTGTATCAGATGCTTCTTGATGGCACTGCGTGCGGTCAAAAGAAATGACAGTGCCAACAGTCCTGTGACGATGTAGATATTTCGCAAGGCGCCCATTGCACATCTGAGAGGGTTTCCTTGAACAGCTGTAACAAGCATATACTCGGTTGCGGGTCCTGTGCCTGAGCTGTAATCAAAGCCTTCGTAGTCTGCATATTTCCAACCGCCAAACACCAAAAGGTTATTCAACTCATAGCTCCCTTCGGCACGAAAGTCATTGGAGTAGAAAAATATATCTGCCCAGGATGGAAAATCCAATTTTTTCGTCAATGCGGCGAGACTCTCATACTCTACTCCGTTGGTGTACACATAGGACGTTTTCTGATAATCCCACATTTCCGGGTGATCAAGGTATACTGTCACAAGCTTTTTGCCTTCATACTCTGCACTGCGGTCAAACTGTAGCTGCCAGTTTAGCTTTCCTGTTCTGTCCACATCGGAAACGATCCAGGAATAGCTGCTCGGTCCGGTCTGAAACTGCTTGTCACTTTCAACGACCTCATGGATAAAACCATCGGTGACATAGTGCATCACGACAGGCACTAACTTTGTCCCTTCAAAGTATCCCGTGACACGAATGGTTGAAATATCGTACAGACTATGTGTGCCGGCAAACATGGTGCGGAAACGGAGATACGGGTCATTTGGATAGCCTTCGACTTTTCCTTCACTGATGTCGATCCAACCATAATGCTGTGGTGTTGTGGTATCTTGTCCGGCATCCCATTCTTCCTGGGTATAATAGCCGAAGTACATTACGTCGTCGTCGCTGCTGTGGAGAAGATTTCCTTCGCCGTCGTAAAACAGAACAGCGGTCTCCAGCGGATAGCGGATATCACGGATAAGCTTGTTCCGTTCTTCCCCTGTCGAATGGTCATAAGATGCGAAATGCCCTCCTGTGCGATACGATGATGTGGTACTATCTGCGGTGCTATAGGCAATGGCATCAAGCATCTGATGTTCCAGATAGTCCGGATGCTCATTGTAATATCCATAGCTGCCCTCATTGGGGTCGTAAAAGTCGCTTAGCCTTCCGTATCGGTCAACAGCATCCGGAAAGTTTATTGCCTGCTCGTACATCCCATCATAGATTTCTTGTGCGGTCACAACGGTAAGTACGATCATTGAAATGAGCCATGTTCCCATGATGGATATGATAAGCAATCCGGTTACAGCATGGAGTGATTTCAAAGGTTTCTTTTTACTTCGCCAAAATCCTATTACCAGTAGGAGCAGCGCCAGACCTGCTTTCACTCCCGCCCGTATCAGATCTCCTTTCACCATCTCCCGGACGGAGTACACATCCGAATACTCGACAAGGAGTTCTCGTCCGATGGTCAAATATGCATAGATATCTTTAGCTGCCCAAATTAGCAGGAGACCTGCGGCGATCCAATACCATTTTGAGATTTTCTTCATCGTCACCCCTCCAATCTGTACCCGGCCTTAATAACGGTCTTGATGCATTCGGCATAGTCGCCAAGCTTTTCTCTCAGGCGTTTAATATGGGTATCTACAGCTCGGGATTCACCCTCGTAGTCGTAGCCCCAGCATTTGACCAGAAGCTGCTCACGGCTCATAACAAGGTTTTTATTCTGCATCAGACAGCGCAGGAGAGCAAACTCCTTCGGCGTCAAAAAGACTTCCTTGCCGCCTGTATACGCTCTGCCTGCAGTCAGCTCCAGAGTGATCCCGCTGACCTCCATCCGGTCACCGGCAAGAACACTACGCTGATTACGCTTGATGAGTGCCATGGTTTTTGCATAGAGCACAGACATGGTAAACGGCTTCGTAACATAGTCATCTGCTCCGAGTTCATAACCCAGCAGTTTGTCCTCCTCGTCGGAAAGGGCGGTGAGGAAAATAATGGGGACATCGTTTGTTCTGCGCACGGCACGGCAGACGGAAAGTCCATCCAGCTCCGGCATCATAATGTCAAGCAAAACTGCGTCAAATTCGTTTTCATCGATCAGCTCAAGCGCCTGCATTCCGTTGCTTGCTTCAACAGGCAGTTCTCCCTTGCTGCTGAAATAGTCACACAGAATTTCCCGAATCTTGGCTTCGTCTTCTACAATCAAAATCTTACTGTTCATAATACTTTTCCTCCTTTCGCCCTAACTGTACAACACTGATTTGTATTCTCTGTGTCAAAAACAATAGTTTTTGGATATTTAATAAGATTGTTCAAACGCCACCAATGTTTCCTTTGGTAGCTTCTCATTTTCGCAGTTCAGAAGATACGATATTGCCCGATTTGCAAAGCATTTTGTTATCATCGTGTCCCAATCGGCAAGTTGGATGATCTCAGCTGTGCCATTCTCAAAATTAAATGAAATCTCGCCCCATTCGCCGTCGCAGTCTGCCTGGTATTCGTAGATTGCGGCGGCGATTTCCTTTTTGCGCTTAATTTTGGATTTCTGTTTCAACCTGACAGCATGGATTGCGCCCTCGGCAACCAGAAGTTCCGCCAGTTTGTCTACTGCTTTCCGATAGGCTCGTTCTGCACCGCTGGCTGTGCTACCCTCAAACATAACCGCCAGTTCTTCAAAGGTGGGGCGGCCTTTCCATGAGCCGACACGCCCGCAGGTCATGCAGATCGCAAGGCGCTTTTCAAGCAAGGTCTGCTCCCGGTAGTTCAGCTTCTCAAAAGCCCGCTGTACCTTTTCCGCCTGTATGCCGTTCCAGAGAATGTCGGCATAGTTCCAAGTATCATCAAGGGCAACATCTTCGCCGGTTTCCTCGCCGTCCTCGTCTGTCACATAGAAAGGCTGCTGATTGCGGATGCCACGGACAACTTTCAGATATTCTTCCGCAAGAGCGAGATCACAGTTGTATTTCCTGACAAATTCGCTGATCGCATCCTTGGTATTATGGTACAGCCATGCCATTGACCGCACCATTTTGTAATTGGTCAGAGAGGACACTGACCATTTTTCTTCGCCCATGCGGAAACGGAGCATAGCATCCCGGATGAATGGGTAAATGTAGGTGGCATACTCTGCACCCTTGGCGGGATCGTAGTCCATCAGCTTTTGGAGCATTTGCTCCCGGCAGGAGAGCTTTATGGAAACGCTGATTAATAACGATATTCTGTCATCAAACCAGCCTTTGTAAAATTTTTTTAGTTGTTATATCAATTAATTGCCCAGAACAGGCTGAAATGAGCTGATTTCCGGATCCATATCCTGTGATTTTTTGGGGATTTACCCAAAATAGGCGCACTATCCCCTGCAAAACTCCGCAGTCCGACCGGCACGGAAACACTTTACGAGATTTGCACTGGCAAACAAGATATGAAATCGGTTCATGTTTTTGGCAATGCCACGATATACAACCTTGGCATAACCGAACTGTTTCTTGACAATCAAAAACGGATGTTCCACTTTGCACCGGACAGACGATTTTCGGTTTTCGATTTCCTTATCCCAGTTGAATCCTGTGTAGCTGGATGTGATCTTAAGGCTGGATGGTCTGACATTTGTCCGGAATTCGATATTGCGAAAATGCTCATTCTCCTGAATCTCCGGTCTCTTTTCCACTCCGCTGTATCCTGAATCTCCGTAGCAGACTTCATCATCTTCTCGAAGAAGATTTACGGTTTCATCAATGTCATGGACATTTGCTGCTGTTCCTGTAATCGTATGGACATAACCGCTTCCGGCATCCACTCCGGCATGAACTTTCATGCCATGATACCATTGGTTTCCCTTTTTCGTCTGGTGCATCTCAGGATCACGCTTTCCTTCCTTGTTCTTGGTTGAACTCGGAGCTGCGATGATTGTCGCATCAACAATGGAGCCGCCATGCATGATCAAACCAGCTTTTTCAAGGCGATCGCTCACATCTTTAAAAATCTTCTCACCGATGTGATGCTTCTCCAACAGATGCCGGAATTTCAGCAGTGTTGTCGCGTCCGGGATCTGTTCATCGATGAAGTTGATTCCAAGAAAACTTCTCATGGCATAGCTGTCATAGATGGCTTCTTCTATTCCTTCATCGGAAAGATTGAACCAGTTCTGCATGAGGTACATGCGGAGCATGACTTCAATATCTTTTGGCCTGCGGCCACGCTTGTTGCTGTAGTAGTACGGTCGGATGAACTCGATCCATTGATCCCATGGAATGATTTCATTCATGGAATCAAGGAATTCTTCGCGTTTTGTTTTTCGCCGACGATTGGAGTATTCAATGTCACAAAATGATTGTTGTTTCATGCAGCACACCATCCCTGTTTTTGATATTTCTATTATACAGGATATGGCGAGCTACTTAAAGCAGAAATGTTGAATTAATCAGCGTTTCCTTAGTCATCACCATCGGGCGTACCTTCGGCAGCGGCGGGCGGGAAATCGGAAAAGCGTTGGCTGCCGAATTGGACATGAAATACTATGACAAGGAGATCCTGGCGGAGGCGGCAAAGGAGAGCGGGCTGGATGAGAAATACATCAGCCTGTTCGACGAGCAAAAACCGTCCTTCAATTTCTTCTCCAGCATGGCCTCCGGCGTGCTGGGGGACGAGAGGCAGATGGAAGTGAAACTCCAGACCATGCAGCATCAGGTTATCGAACGGATTGTGACCGAAAGCCCCTGCGTGATCATCGGGCGCAGAGCCGACCTGCTGCTTAAGGGTCGGGCAAATACATATAGTGTCTTTGTTTCCGCTCCTATGGAATACTGCATGAAGCGGGTCTCTGTCCGGGACAGTCTGAGCGAACAGGAGAGCGCCGAAAAGATCCGGCGGATGAACCGCAAGCGAAAAGCGTTTTACAATTATACCGGCGAGGGCAAATGGGGCGAGGCGGCGAATTATGACCTTTGCATCGACAGCAGCAGGCTGGGAACGGACGGGGCAGTCAAATTAATCATGGATTACATTGATTTGTGTCAGAAAGCAAGATAAAAGATACCAATGCAAAAGAGGAAGGGTATCTTGAACAGGGGAGAAATAAAAATGGATCTTTGTATTGGCATTGACATTGGCTCTACGACCACCAAGATCATTGCACTAATACCCGGAGATGGCTTGATTGTCGGAATTCCGTACAATGCGGGAAAGGGGGTATGCGGGCTGCGGTGGCCAGCCTGACTGCGGGATAAGAACAGCCAATAGTCCCGAACTGAGATGGATATTTCAGCCCTGCCATTGGTCGATAAAGTGACTGACAGCAGGGCTTGTTTTATTTTGCAAAGGTAATCTTGATTTGCAGTTTGTTATTGTCGTAGCTTGCTTCAATAGATCCGCCCATCCGTTCCACCAGCAGCTTGGCGATGGAAAGTCCCAGGTCTGTGGAATTCCGGCTGGTTTCCACCGTATAAAAGCGGTCAAAGAGTCTGCCTGTCGTGACGGCATTTAGATGATGAGCTGTATTTGCGAACGTGATTGTTTCATTTCCATCCATCACAACGGACAAATCGCCGTCAGAATATTTCAGCGCATTGCTGATGATGTTGGAAAAGATACGGCTCACCGCACCTGCATCCAGTTCACGGAAAACAGGTTCCTCCGGCAGCTCAATTTCTGGCTGAATCCCTTTTTCCTCCATGACCCCGTAGAAAGAAAGCAGACTTTCTTCCAATGCCCGGACAAGGTCTACGGACTCCAGGTTCAGTTTCTGCGAGGAAGTGACTATGCTGTATCGGAACAGCTCTTCAGTGAGTTGTTTCAGGGCTTCTGTCCGGTTCTTGATTTGAGAAAGGTAGCGCTGCACATTTTCGCTCTTTTCCTCCCGATCCAATAAGTCCAGATAACCGTTGATGGCCGTCAGTGGTGTTCTCAGGTCATGGGAAATATTTGTGACAGCTTCTTTCAGTTCCAGATCGCCCTGTTGGTAACGGTGGTGTTCCCTGCGGAGCAGGCGAAGCTGCACATTGATGTCTGCTGCCAGCTTTCGCATATAGGGGTCACGGGTGGAAAGATCAATGAGGGTGTTGGTATCTGCCGTCAACCGGTCACGGAAGGCATCCTGAATTTCCTGTGCGGATTTGTGCAGGAAATAGACCTTTGCAAGAAGCGCAAAGATTATCAGAAGCAATATTCCGATGATGAGCAGCAGCAGATGTTCCATAACAGTCCTCTTATCTTATACCCCAAAAAGAAGATACTTCTCCATAATCGTGAGAAGTTGCCAGCGAGCAGTTTACGCATAGTTGTCACCTCACAAAATGTTCTGTCGGGAGAACTTCTTCCACCCTGCCAGAACAGCTGCTGAAACCAGCGCAGAATCCCATCCTTATATTCAGGCTGAACCAGAACGCTATTGGTATGAAGGCAGAGGAAAAGCATTCCAAAGGCAAAGGCCATGCACCATAAAACTCCTTTTGCCTGATTGCCGCAAAGCAGCGTTATTACAGCAAAAAGGCAGCCCAATGCAGTACTCGTACCTGTACCCAGAAGGAAATAGCATAGCAGAATGGAAGTTTCCACGTTGTTTTCAAAGAAAAAAGCACCAAGCCCTCCGGTAAATACCGTCATAACTACATAAATCAGAATACAACCCACACAGCTGGCCGCTATCAGGGAGAGCAGGCAGTCTCCCCTGCATCTGGCGGCGAGGAGCTTATTGCGGATAAATCCTCCGCCAAACTCTTCTCCCACAAAGAAACTGACAAAGGCAGCTGTACCCACTCCATAGAGGCTGAGAGGGAGAAAGATCACCCGGCTCAGGGGTACCGTATATTCCATAGCGGTGGCCTGCATGAACATCAATCCGGCGCAAATGAGCAGCATTCCGCCCAGACAAATCCAGAATGCAGGGCTTTTCCGCAAACGGCAAAGATCAGCCCGAAAAAACTTAATCATTGCGGCCACCTCCTACCAGAGAGATATAGTAGCTCTCCAGGCTCTCGTCCTTTTCCTGCATGGAGATCACTTCGCAGTTTTCCGCTGCCAGCCGGGTCGCCAGCTGGGTCACATTGACTTTGGCGAACACATCGGCGGTAGTTGCGGAGAGAATCTTATATTCCAGATTCATGGAATCCAGAACACGAGCCAGAGCAGAAGTGCTGCTCACTTCCATGCGGACACACTTACGGCAGGCGGCATCCAGCTCCTTTGCGCTCAGCTCTTTCACCATCCGTCCGTGTTCAATGATGCCGTAATGGGTAGCAAGACGGGAAAGCTCGTCCAAAATGTGACTGGAAATCAGGACAGTGATCTGCCGCTCCCGGTTCAGTTTCAAAATCAGCTCACGCATTTCCACGATGCCCTGGGGGTCAAGGCCGTTCACCGGCTCGTCCAGAACGAGGAAGTCAGGATCACCGGCCAGGGCAATGGCAATGCCAAGACGCTGTTTCATGCCGAGGGAAAAGTTTTTCGCTTTTTTCTTCCCGGTGTTCTCCAGCCCTACCAGCTTCAGCAGTTCGGGAATCCCATCGTAAGATGGCAGGCCAAGAATAAGATATTGCTGCTTCAGGTTTTCCTCCGCAGTCATATCCAGGTAGATAGACGGCGTCTCCACCACCGCACCCATACGGCGGCGGGCTTTGACGATGTCTTTGCTGTCGCTGCGGATGCCGTAAAGGGTAAAATCCACGGAAGTTGGCTCCTGCAACCCGCAGATCAGTCGGATCAGGGTGGTCTTACCAGCTCCGTTCTTTCCTACAAAACCATAAATGGAGCCTTTGGGAACATGCATGAATAGCCTGCCAGTGCCTGAAAGTTTTTGTACTCTTTTGTCAGGCAATTTGTTTGCAAAACATAATTCATAGTGATACCTCCTTTGATGACTTGAGTTTACAAAACAAAAGTCAAGAAAGTGGTCAGGAAAACGTCAAGATTTGGTCAGGATTTTTGCTGCGCCAGTTTGAAGCCAATGCCCCAGACGGTTTCGATGTAATCTATGCCACTGGCATCCTGCATCTTTTTACGCAGATTACTGATGTGCTGTTTCAGGGAACGCTCGGTGCAGTCGGGGGTGTCCGGACTGATTCTGTCAAGCAGGACGCTTTTTGCGATGACCTGTTTCGGGTTCTCCATCAGTAGTTTCAGAATGGCATATTTCGTCCGGGTCAGTTTCACAGCCTGCCCCTGAATTGTCAGAGAAAGGGATGCCATATCCAAAATCAAATCACCGGCAGAAAGGGATCTGATTTCGCCCGGCTGTTCTGCCTTGCGAAGCTGAACCGTGATACGGGCAAGAAGTTCCCTGATATCAAAAGGCTTGGTCATGTAATCGACTGCACCACTGAGCAGAAGATTTACTTTATCCTGTACATCCACTTTTGCGCTGAGAACGATAACGGGGATGTTCTCAATGTGGGGCAGAACTTCCTCGCCGGACAATCCCGGCAGCATCAGATCCAGAAGAACCAGATCAGGTTTATTATGCGAAAGAAGATATAATGCTTCCGTGCCGGAGTACGCACGGAGAACGGCATAGCCTTCCTGTGTCAGCACTTCCGTCAGCATATCCCCGATATGTATATCATCATCAATGACTGCGATTGTTTTCATGGCTGCGCTCCTCGTTATGATTCATTTGTTTTCCGAAAAGTGATATGCCTGCTGAACCCATGCAAATAACTCGTCATCAATTTCTTCAGTGGCTCCAACAACAATATGCGTTGTCCATCTGCCAGGGTCCGTCCCTTTTTCTTGACATATGATTTTGCCCGAAATATAATTAAATATATTGTCGATACATCTGTATCAGTGCTGTAAACACTGCACAAATCGAATGTTTCTGATATTGCATAGCTGCAATGGGGGAGAAAGAATGTTATTCATTTTATATGGCAGCCATACTGGTATGGGGTATAAAAGCAGAGAATTTTTCAGAAAAAACGGTGTACAGATTATTACAAAGTATCATTATGCCGAGTCAGACCCGGTACTTACAGCTTTTTACGAGCCAAGGAATTTTGTGGATGAAATCACGTTTCTAAAGAATACAGACACGATTTACAGGTACTCAACAGGCAATATACAAAGCGGTTTCAGCCAGTCGCAGATTATAGAAGCTGTTAATAATGAGAAGGATTATCTGCTGACTTTGTCGACTGACCGGATAGATATTATCAAAAATATCAAGGATGCATATGGATGCCGGGTTCAGGTAATCTATGCGTATACAGATGATGCTACCCTGAGGTCGGTTTTCAATGGATTGAATGTTTCTGAAACGGAAGCTGAACTGCGATACAGCATCGGGAGATCAATAAAAGAATGCTATAATCAAAATCCATCTTTCTTTGATTATGTTATTATATATGGTGGGGAGGACTCACTGTTTGATTGTGACAATCTGGTTAACCAGTGCAGGCAGATTTAC
>JALFLM010000093.1 GCA_022774705.1 Lachnospiraceae bacterium
GCCTTACAAGCAGAGGGTCATAGGTTCGAGCCCTATAGGCCCCATCATATGGCGGAATAGCTCAGTTGGCTAGAGCATACGGTTCATACCCGTAGTGTCGAGAGTTCGAATCTCCCTTCCGCTATTTCAGGTTCACGCTTGGTGCGTGGACCTTTTTTTGTAGCTGTTCGGAGCAGACAGATATTGTCCGTAATATGTGACTTTCTGGTATATTTTTCCATTGTATCTAACAGATTTCTCACAGTTTACTTTATTTTTTATCAATTTCATTATGATAAAAACTTTCTCCCGGCTTCAATCATCTATATATCGTAAATGTTTTGTAACATTTGCGTAATATTTACAAAAAATATACACGACAGGAGGTAATGAATGATTACGCGAAGACAGAATATCCTGCACCTGTTTCCGGGTGCAGCCATTCTGCTGCTGCTTCTCCTGCTGAGCAGCGCAAACGCTTCTGCGGCCGGCATAACAAAGGACACCGATTCATCCTTTAAAGATGTGGCAATCGCTCAGGTCAACAGTTATGTGAACGTCAGAAGTCAGGCATCCACCAGCGGAAAGATTGTGGGCAAAATGTACGATAACAGTGCCGCTGTTATCAAAAAATCCGTAAAGGGGGAAGGCGGCACCTGGTACTACATAAGCTCCGGTTCCGTTACAGGTTATGTTAAAGCAGCCTATTTCGTTACAGGTTCTTCTGCAGCAAAAGTTGCCGCCGAAACCGGTACACCTTCCGCCAAGGTTACCGCTTCCGGACTGCGTCTGAGAAAAAGCGCCACTACAAGCAGTTCAACCTTAACAGTACTGCCCCGGAGCACTACCATGAACCTTGTGCAGAAAAACGTTTCCGGAAAAGACGGACTGACTTTCTCCAAAGTAAAAGTCAGCCGGGACGGAAGTACAAAGACAGGCTATGTTGCACAGGATTACATCGATTTCTGTGTATCCATGGAAACGGCTATAGCGGTGAATACCGGTTCCTCTTCAGGAAGCAGCTCTTCCTCCGGCGGCGGTTCTTCTTCCGGCAGTACATCTTCCACCGGAAGTTCCTCTTCCTCAGTAGGTGCTTCCATTGTAGCAACTGCAAAGAAGTACGTCGGCAGGCTGCCCTACGTGTGGGGCGGAACCAGCCTGAAAAGCGGCGCGGACTGCTCCGGTTTTATACAGTCCATTTACAGACTTTATGGAATCAGCATTCCCAGAACATCAACTTCTCAGGCTTCAGGCGGCCGTTCCATCAGCCGCAGCCAGCTGCAGCCCGGAGACCTTGTTTTTTATAAAAACGGCGGAAGTTCCATCTGCCATGTAGGTATTTATATAGGAGGCGGAAAAATCGTTCACGAAGCAAATTCCAGAGATGACTGCAAAATCTCCAGCATCGACTACGATACTCCCGTAAAATACGTCACTTACCTGCGCTGAAGCAGCAAAAAAACAAAGTAAAAAAACAGACCGGACAGGGGCCGGAGCGTTTCCCGCTCTCCTGTCCGGTCTGTTTTTAATTATCATTCCTGCGGTCCGCAGTTTCCGTATAAGGCCGTACATACAGTTCAATCAGATAGATCATTGCCACAACTGCAGCACAGCAGACGAAAGTCCATACATAAAATGATGACCGGCTCCCATACATAAAATCCAGAATTCCCGTTTCACTTGCCAGCACCGCAGTCACATTGGATGCCATATGCATGACGACCGGTGCCTTCAGGCTTCCGTAGCGCTCATACACATAGCACATCAGAAAACCGGAGATAAAGGCATAAATTCCCTGTACCAGATTGCCGTGCAGCAGTGCAAACAGCAGTGATGCCCAGATCATGGAACCGATAACGGAATTGAATTCCTTAAATCTTCTGTAAACAAGTCCGCGAAACAGCAGTTCTTCCGCAGCCGGTGCAAGCACTCCCAGGCCGATCAGTTCCGGAAGAATACCGGTGCTGTACAGCGTACCGGCCGCTGCGGCATAATTTTCCGATGATCCCGCCAGCCCGCTCATGGAAATCATGTTGGAGGCCGCCACGCAGGAAGCAGCCCCGGCTATAAGCAGAACTGCATATAAAGCCGGAGAAACCTCCCCATGTGCCGTCTCATAGCCCAGCACACGGTCCTGATCCAGATCTTTCCGATGCATGTGCCCAAATACCGGTATCAGAATCACATATCCCAGCATCATGGACCAGAAGCTCAGTGTATCCATATTTTCCATAGTAGACGTCAGCACCTGATTCATAAGCGCTTCCGCGCTGACTCCCGTCATCCCGAAAAATCCTTCTTTCGCATAATAAGCCAGGATAACAGCTGCGGAAGCCAGATTCTGCAGAACCAGATAAACCAGCACCGGTGTCATGCACCGCCAGGGTGTCCCCCGGTTTCTCATTCCTTCACTCATGAATCAGAATCAACCTCTTGTTCCGATGGATGCAATATCAATGGGCGTCAGTACATCCTGTACATTTTCCAGGCTGGTGGCCAGCGCATTGGCAGTATCCATGGAAGTCAGTACATTAACGCCTGTCTCAATGGCATTTCTTCTGATGATGAAACCATCGTTGGATTTTTCGCCTTTGCTGGGAGTATCCACAACAAAATCAATATGATGATCCAGAATCAGATCCAGAATATTGGGTGATTCCATTTCCACCTTATTGATAGGAATCGCAAATACACCGTTTTTATTCAGCACTCGGGCTGTACTGGAAGTTGCAAAAATGGTATAACCCAGCTTCTTGAAACGTTTTGCCATATCAACAGCTTCCATCTTGTCGGAGTCATTAACCGTGATCACCATCTGTTTTGTCTTGGGCAGATCATATCCGGCACCGATAAATGCCTTGTACAGTGCTTCATGGAAGGTTGTGGCAATACCCAGAACCTCACCGGTGGATTTCATCTCCGGACCAAGGCCGATATCAGCACCGCGGATCTTCTCAAAGGAGAATACAGGCATCTTAATGGCGATATAATCCGCATCCGGCTGCAGGCCGGGCTCGTATCCCAGTTCGCGGATGGTCTTTCCCAGAATTACCTGCGCAGCCAGCTTCACAATAGGAATACCCGTTACCTTGCTGATATAGGGAATGGTACGGCTGGAACGGGGATTTACCTCGATAACAAAGAGCTCATCCTGGTATACGATAAACTGAATGTTGATCAGTCCCTTTACATGCAGAGCTCTTGCCAGGGCTCTGGTGTAGCGGGCAATCAGCTTGATCATTCTGGAAGTCAGATTCTGGGGCGGATATACAGAAATACTGTCACCGGAGTGTACGCCGGCTCTTTCCACATGCTCCATAATACCGGGAATCAGAATGTCCTCGCCATCACATACCGCATCCACCTCTACCTCACGGCCGGTCAGATACTTGTCGATCAGGATCGGATGTTCCTGTGTCGTACGGTTGATGACTTCCATGAATCTGCAGATATCGTCATCATTGATGGCAATCTGCATACCCGCACCGCCCAGTACGTAGGAAGGGCGGATCAGAACAGGGTAGCCCAGACGGTTTGCCACCTCGATGGCTTCCTCACAGGTAAATACGGTATCACCGGCCGGTCTGGGAATACAGCATTCTTCCAGAATTTCATCGAAACGTTCACGATCTTCTGCCGCATCCACATCGTCTGCGGAGGTACCAAGGATCGGAACACCCATCTTCATCAGGTCTTCTGTCAGCTTGATTGCTGTCTGTCCACCGAACTGCACAACGGCACCATCAGGATTCTCCAGACGTACGATGCTTTCCACATCTTCCGGTGTCAAAGGCTCGAAATACAGCTTGTCAGCAATATCGAAGTCGGTGGAAACCGTCTCCGGGTTGTTGTTAACGATAATGGTTTCGTAGCCCATATCGCGGAATGCCCATACGCTGTGTACGGAACAGAAGTCAAATTCGATACCCTGGCCGATACGGATGGGACCGGAGCCGAGAACCAGAATCTTTTTCTTATCACTGTCGGGAATCGCTTCGTTTTCCCCGTCAAAGCAGGAATAATAGTAAGGAGTTGCCGCATCAAACTCGGCTGCACAGGTGTCAACCATCTTATATGCTGCAATGATGCCGTTATCGTAACGCATCTGTTTGATTTCATCACGGCTTCTGCCGGTCAGCCTTGCGATCACCCGGTCAGGATATTCCATGCGTTTTGCTTCTTTTAAAAGAGCAGGTGTCAGGCGCTCACTCTTCAGCCTTGCTTCCATCTTCACCAGATTGTTGATCTTGTCGATGAACCACAGATCAATCTTTGTGATTTCATGGATCAGGGCAGGTTCAAAGTTTCTTCTCAGCGCTTCCGCAATGCAGAAGATCCGTCTGTCATCCACCCGGTACAGCTTTCTTTCCAGTTCCGCATCGTCAATCCGTGCAAATTCCGGATATTCCATATCGTAGATATTCTGCTCCAGAGAACGCAGTGCCTTCATCAGCGCACCTTCAAAATTGGTGCAGATGGACATAACCTCACCGGTTGCCTTCATCTGAGTGGTCAGCGTTCTCTTGGCATGAATAAATTTATCAAAAGGCCACTTGGGAATCTTTACCACACAGTAGTCAAGTGTGGGCTCAAAGCTGGCATAGGTCTTATGGGTGATGGCATTGGGAATTTCATCCAGTGTATAGCCCAGCGCGATTTTGGCTGCCACCTTGGCAATGGGATAACCTGTTGCCTTGGAAGCCAGCGCGGAGGAACGGCTTACACGGGGATTTACCTCGATAACACAGTATTCAAAGCTGTCGGGTTTTAATGCAAACTGTACGTTGCAGCCGCCGGTGATCTCCAGTTCATTGATAATGTTGAGAGAGGCGGAACGCAGCATCTGATACTCTTTATCCCCCAGTGTCTGGGAAGGTGCCACGACGATGGAATCACCGGTGTGTACACCCACAGGATCCAGGTTCTCCATGTTGCAGACGGTAATACAGTTGCCTGCCGCATCACGGATTACTTCGTATTCGATCTCTTTCCAGCCGGAGATACATTTCTCCACCAGTACCTGACCTACACGGCTCAGACGGAGGCCATTGGACAGAATATCCATCAGTTCCTTTTCATTGTGTGCAATACCGCCGCCGGAACCGCCCAGTGTATAGGCAGGACGCAGTACCACAGGATAACCGATGGTATTGGTAAATGCGATACCGTCGCGGACATTCTCCACAACCATGGAAGGTGCGCAGGGTTCGCCGATCTTCTCCATGGTTTCCTTGAAGGCTTCACGGTCTTCCGCCTTTTTGATGGTCAGAGAAGTGGTACCGATCAGTTCCACGCCGGCTTCCTTCAGGTAACCGCACTCTTCCAGCTCCATGGCCAGGTTCAGACCGGCCTGTCCGCCCAGGGTGGGAAGCAGGCTGTCAGGTTTTTCCTTCTCGATGATTTCCTTCAGCATGGGAACGGTCAGCGGCTCAATATAGACATGATCCGCAATATTCTTATCCGTCATGATGGTGGCAGGATTGGAGTTTACCAGTACAACCTCCAGGCCTTCCTCCTTCAGAGAACGGCATGCCTGAGTACCTGCATAGTCAAATTCTGCTGCCTGTCCGATCACAATAGGACCGGAACCGATTACCATTACTTTTTTAATATCTGAACGTTTAGGCATTTTTCTTTTCCTCCATCATCTTCATAAATCTATCGAACAGGAAGTCAGAATCCTGAGGGCCGGGGCAGGCTTCCGGATGGAACTGTGTTGTGTAAATGGACTTTTTCAGATAGCGGATACCTTCATTGGTACCATCATTTACGTTGGTAAAGGAAGGTTCTGCATCGGCAGGGATTGATTTCTCATCCACCGCATAACCGTGGTTCTGTGAAGAAATATAAACACGGCCGGTCATCATATCCTTAACGGGATGATTGCCGCCTCTGTGACCATATTTCAGTTTGTAGGTGTCGCCGCCCTGAGCCAGCGCCATCAGCTGATGACCGAGGCAAATAGCAAAAATCGGTACATCGGAAGCTGCCAGCTTGCGGATTTCTTCAATAATAGAAGTGCATTCCTTGGGGTCCCCCGGTCCGTTGCTCAGCATAATGCCGTCAGGATCTGCTGCCAGAATCTCTTCCGCCGGGGTAAATGCGGGATAGATTGTCACTTCACAGCCCCGTCTGTTCAGACTTCCGGCAATATTTTTCTTGGCACCGAAATCCATCAGTGCTACTTTATAGCCGTCTCCCGGCAGAACCTTCTTTTCGCTGCAGGTCACCTTTGCAACCACACCTTCTGTGCGGTATGCACGGATGCGGGGCAGGATTTCGTCCAAATTAAAAGACTCATCGGTAGTAATCATGCCGTTCATGACGCCTTTACCTCTAAGTCTTTTCGTTAAAGCCCTGGTATCAATGCCGCTGATGCCGGGAATATCATATTTTACCAGAAAATTCTGGATTGTATCTTCACATCTGAAATTGCTGGGAACTTCAGCAAGCTCTCTGACGATAAAACCATCAGGCCATGCCTTTTCAGATTCCATATCCGCATAACAGATACCGTAATTGCCAATCAAAGGATAGGTCATAACGACAGCCTGCCCTGCGTAAGAGGGGTCTGTCAGTACCTCCAGATAACCTGTCATGGATGTATTGAATACGATCTCACTGATGGTTTCTCTTGTGGAACCGATGCTGGTTCCTTCAAAAATGGTTCCATCTTCAAGAATGAGAAATGCTTTCATCTGGTGCCTCCATTTTCCTGAGCGAACCGGATACCATGCACAATAATTCATTTCTCCCTTTCATTACTGCAGTACACCGGCCGATACTCAAATTTTTTTCGAGTCTACCATAAAAGAACCGATTATGCAAGCATTTTCCCTCAAGTTCTGTATAAAAACATCTCCGGAAATAAGTTCCGAAGATGCCGATTCTTCTTATTAAAAATAATCAGGTATTCAAATTTATATTTAGACAATAAATGTATTTTTTTACACTTTAAAATGTATAATATGCACACCGCGGAATAATATGCTTTTTTTATGCATAATTATACGTTCTTTTTCGTAACTGAAACATGAAATCCAGACAGATGAACAGACAGGATGCCGGTTCCATATCAGAATTCCGCCAGCCCTTCCAGTGCCACATACAGCTGTGACAATTTATACCAGGTGCTGCGTCCAACGATACCGTCAGGTGTCAGGCCAAAAATCTGCTGAAATTTACGGACCGCTTCCTGTGTGCCTTCTCCGTAGATTCCATCCACTACCACGGGAGGTATGGCCGTGTAGACACTTCCTATAGAATTGAGCTGTTCCTGGACCGTGCGGACCGGCTGCCCGTAGGAGCCGATATCCAGATTGTATCCCGGCCAGGAGTAAGGCAGCCCCGCCACCGCTTCGGCACTGTTGATATACATATCCGAGCCGTAAAAATGGCGGATGATCTCAATGGCAGAATATCCCTGCTCCGCCAGACTGCAGGAGCCCCACTGGGTCATCCAGCCCGGACAGGAAACCCGGTTTCCGTCACAGTACTGAGTAAAAATGGGCTGCCGCACATCCGGCAGTGACAGATAATTGTCGAAAATATCATCCACCAGCTGACTGATGGTCTGGAAAATATTTCTCCTGTAAATAAATTTCTGGTCATAGGCCGTGGACGAGGTGATCGTAAAATTGTAGCCCTTATTGCGGTACCATTCCGTATAGACCCGGTTCATGGTAAAGGACTGGATCACCAGGATATTGGCCACCAGCGCCTCTTCAGGCCAGGTGGCGTAAATCTCGCTGCTGGCAACATTTTTAATATAATCCCGGTAGGGAACATAATAGTCCGCTGCCGTGGTATCGCCGGGCACACCGTCATGAACGATTACATATTCCGGCACGACCACCTTACTGAGAACGATTTCTCCGCTCTCATTCATGGGTTTGATCTCCGCCTCCGGAATTTTAGGCGGATATTCCCCGTAAAGGGTATGATCGGGAATGGAAATATCCACAGGCTCACCTCCCGGTTCGATGGGCTGCAGGCGAACCGGCTGTGTGGACAGAACACCAGCCAGAATCTCCGACCCCTCAATGGTAACCGGCTCATACCCCGGCGCGCTGACTGTAATCTGATATTCCGAATAGGGCTGCAGCTCCTGCGGTTCCAGACTCAGATCCGCCGACGGGGCCGGCAGAGTGATCTGTTCCGTCTGCCCCGACCGGTCCGTTTTCAGTTCTTCAATGATACGGCCGGGCTCCAGCTGAGAAGAAATATCCACCACCGCATCTTCTATAGGAAACTGATTCAGGCCGGAATTCACGTTCACACGGAGAAATCCGCTGTCCCCTTCCTGTGCAATTGAAAACATGGCGAAACTCCATGAGAAATATTTACTATTATTATATGAAACGACTCTGTTCCCGTCACTTCGAATCTGCCGCAAACATCTTTGATCGGCGGCTGGCTGGCAAGAAACACAGCTTTTCCTTACCTTGACATTCCCCTTTCACCATGATATAAAAAAAACAGCTGAATATTGAAATCCGGATGATATGCCGGAGCTTTGATCGTACTGATATTCTGTCCCTCCAAATTAAAATGCAGGGACTTTTTTATGAAAGGAGAATCCATATGCAGGACAAGAACATTCCCTACAAAATCTATCTGAAAGAGAACGAAATGCCGGATAAATGGTACAATGTGCGCGCAGATATGAAAAACAAACCGGCGCCGCTGTTAAATCCCGGAACACACGAACCCATGACCTTTGATGAACTGCGGCCCGTCTTCTGTGATGAGCTGATCAGACAGGAATTGAACGATACGGATCCCTACATCGATATTCCCGAAGAAATCCGCGGTTTCTACAAAATGTACCGCCCTTCTCCGCTGGTTCGTGCCTACTGCCTGGAGGAAAAGCTGCAGACACCCGCAAAAATCTACTACAAATTCGAAGGCAACAACACCAGCGGAAGCCATAAACTGAATTCCGCCATTGCCCAGGCATATTATGCGAAACAGCAGGGATTAAAGGGCATTACCACAGAGACCGGTGCCGGTCAGTGGGGAACCGCTTTGTCCATGGCCTGCTCCTATTTCGATCTGGACTGCAAAGTCTATATGGTTAAGGTTTCCTACGAACAGAAGCCGTTCCGCCGCGAGGTCATGAGAACCTACGGCGCCAGCGTAACACCTTCCCCTTCCGATACTACTGCTGTAGGAAGAAAGATTCTGGAACAGCATCCGGGAACCACAGGAAGTCTTGGCTGCGCCATTTCCGAAGCAGTTGAGGCAGCCACCAGCCAGGAAGGCTACCGCTACGTGCTGGGCAGCGTGCTGAATCAGGTACTGCTCCACCAGTCCATCATCGGTCTGGAGACAAAAGCAGCTCTGGACAAATACGGCATTGTTCCCGATGTGATCATCGGCTGTGCCGGCGGCGGCTCCAATCTGGGCGGTCTGATTGCTCCCTTCATGGGCCAGAAACTCCGCGGTGAACAGGACTACGAAATCATCGCTGTCGAGCCCGCTTCCTGTCCCAGCTTTACCCGGGGCAAATTTGCCTACGACTTCTGCGACACCGGTATGGTATGCCCTCTTGCAAAGATGTACACTCTGGGCAGCGGCTTTATTCCTTCCGCCAACCACGCAGGCGGCCTTCGCTACCATGGCATGAGCTCCACCCTGTCCCAGCTGTATCATGACGGTTACATGAAAGCCGTTTCCGTAGAACAGACCAGCGTATTCCAGGCAGCGGAACAGTTTGCCCGCATTGAAGGTATTCTTCCTGCACCGGAAAGCAGCCACGCCATCCGCGTTGCCATCGATGAAGCCCTGAAATGTAAGGAAACCGGAGAAGAAAAGACCATCGTTTTCGGACTTACCGGCACAGGCTATTTCGATATGGTAGCATATGAAAAATTCCACAACGGCGAAATGAGCGACTACATCCCCACTGATGCCGACCTGCAGGTGGGCTTCGACGGAATCCCCAGATTCCCCGGTAATGAATTTTAAACCTGTTCAGCAGAATAAGTAATCACATGTCTTTTAGGGGATTTCGCAGAAAATTACGAATGCTCTTCTGACTAAAAGCATGATCAACAGCGGCGGGAACTTTCCCGCCGTTTTTTCACTTTATCCTTTCTTTATCACTGCACAATTATTTATGGTTTTTTTGTGAAATTTCTAAAATCTTTGGAAAATCTATGGACATATTTCAGATTTGGATTATACTGTAACTATCCCAGCCGTTATTAGCCACCTGTCAAGTTGACTGCTAAAAAGTTTTATTTTCTACTACCTGACTGTATCCGGCGGCGGTTGATTATGAGGATACAATGGTTACTCATTCACTTTTTCAAGAAAGGATTTAATATATGAAAGAAGTAAACCCCCCTTCAAGAAAACCCATGATTGCCTACTGGATTATCGCTCTGATCGTTCTGGTTGTGATGAACTGGGTGATATTCCCGCTGTTTCTGAACCGCAATATCAAGGAAGTGGATTACAGCACGTTTCTGGACATGATTGAGGAGAATCAGGTTGCGACAGTGGAACTGAACGGCAATTATATCTATTTTACAGATAAGGCAGAGAGTCCCGGCTATTATGAGACGACACGTTTTGACGATCCCGATCTGGTTAACCGCCTGCATGAAAGTGATGCCAGCTTCGGCCGCGTCATCGAACAGAATAACACATGGCTCTATTCTCTTTTAAGTACAGCCGTTTCCATCATCATCTTCATTATGCTGGGCAGATGGCTCAGCAAAAAGCTCATGTCCAGCATGGGCGGACCCGGAGGCATGGGCAACGCCATGCAGTTCGGCAAGTCCAATGCCAAGATCTATGTTGCCTCCACCACAGGCATCAAATTCAAGGATGTGGCAGGTGAAGATGAGGCCAAGGAGATTCTTCAGGAAATCGTGGATTTCCTCCACAATCCCGGCAAGTATCAGGAAATCGGCGCTTCCATGCCGAAGGGTGCCCTTCTGGTAGGCCCTCCCGGCACCGGTAAAACCCTACTGGCCAAAGCAGTGGCAGGTGAAGCCGATGTTCCTTTCTTCTCCATCTCCGGTTCTGAATTCGTGGAGATGTTCGTTGGTATGGGGGCTGCAAAGGTTCGTGACCTGTTCAAGCAGGCCAATGAAAAAGCGCCCTGTATCGTCTTCATCGATGAGATTGATACCATCGGTAAAAAGCGTGACGGCGGCGGATTCTCCGGCAACGATGAACGGGAACAGACCCTGAACCAGCTGCTGACAGAGATGGATGGTTTCGACGGTTCCAAAGGTGTTGTGATTCTGGCTGCAACCAACCGTCCAGAATCCCTGGATCCAGCACTGCTGCGTCCCGGCCGTTTCGACCGCCGTGTACCAGTAGAACTGCCTGATTTAAAAGGGCGTGAAGATATTCTGAAAGTCCATGCCAAAAAGGTCCGCCTCTCCGATGACATCGATTTCAATGCCATCGCCAGAGCCGCTTCCGGTGCTTCCGGTGCCGAGCTGGCCAACATGGTCAACGAAGCAGCTCTTCATGCAGTCCGCGAAGGCCGTAAGTTCGTAACTCAGGCCGATCTGGAGGAATCCATCGAAGTAGTCATCGCAGGCTATCAGAAAAAGAACAAGGTCATGTCCGAGAAAGAACGCCTCATCGTATCCTACCATGAGATCGGTCATGCCATGGTGGCTGCCCTGCAGACCCATTCCGCACCGGTCACCAAGATTACCATTATTCCCAGAACCTCCGGTGCTTTGGGCTACACTCTGCAGGTGGACGAGGGCGAACATAACCTGATGACCAAGGAAGAAATCGAGAACAAAATAGCCACCTTCACCGGCGGCCGCGCTGCCGAGCAGCTGGTTTTCAATTCCATCACCACCGGTGCTTCCAATGATATCGAACAGGCCACCAAACTGGCCCGGGCCATGATCACCCGCTTCGGTATGAATGAAGAATTCGGTATGGTTGCACTGGAAACCGTCTCCAATCAGTATCTGGGCGGTGACGCATCTCTGGCATGTTCACCGGATACAGCCACCTCCATTGATAAGAAGGTGATTGATCTGGTCCATGTCCAGTATGAAAAAGCCTGTAAACTGCTGTCCGAGAACAAGATGAAGCTCCATGAACTGGCCAAATTCCTGTACGAGAAGGAAACCATCACCGGAGACGAATTTATGGAGATCCTGTTCCGTCAGGAATCCCTGCCGTTCTACGGAAGTGCTGCTTCTCAGACAGACGGCAGCAGCCAGCAGGAAGACAGCAATATTATCGATGCAGAGTAACTGACAATTAAATGATACACGATGCACAGCATTGGCGGCAACAGCTGCCGGTATCCGGCCTGACGGGTCAGCGGGGTATCTCCAGATATCCTCTGACCCGTTTTTCAATCCGGGATGTAATCTGCGAAACGTAGGAATCCTTCCGATATCCCAGCCCCAGTATACAGGCAGCTTCATCATATTTCAGAGGGACTACGAATACATTGGACGGTGTACGATCCCACCTGACAGTCTGCAGAAAACACTGGGGACAGAAGGTAATTCCGCTGTCACCGGCGCACAGATTCAGCAGTGCCTCCATGTTGTCAACTGCGATCCGGCATTGTGGTTCGATGTTTTCAGCATGCAGAATTTTGTCGATCTTCATGCGGATGGAATTGCCGGGAGCGTTCAGCAGAAAAGGACCTCCTGCCAGCTCCGGTATGATGCTCCCTGTATCGTACAGATTTTCAAGAATTGCAGAAGTATTTTCGCCAAATTGCCTGCGAAGAAATCCTTCTGATACCAGAAGACAGATCCGGTCCCGGCAGAGCGGAATCCCGTCAATCCGGTCATCTTCAAAAGGCAGCTGTTCGATGATCAGTTCCACTTCTCCCCTGATCAGCTTTTTCTGAAGGATATCCCATGTGTCTTCTACGATACGGAAATCCACCGACGGGAACTCCTTCTGCAGATCGGACAGCAGCAGAGGCAGAATCAGTTCTCCGCAGGAACGGGAGATTCCAAAAGGAAACAGTCCCTCCTGATGATTGTTCACATCATTGATCTCACGACACATCTCCTGATAGGAATATACAATTTTTCTCGCATATTTCTGAAAAATTTTCCCGGACGGTGTCAGTTTCAGCGGAACCGTACGGAAAAACAGTTTTGTACCCAGTTCCTTCTCAATGGACTGAATATGCATGCTCAGCGACTGCTGGGAAATGTAGAGATGCTTTGCCGCTTTTGTAAGATTCTGTTCATTTGCTGCCACTAAAAAATAATGAAATTGCGTCAATGTAATCATATAAAGCCTCTTTTGTACAAATTGCCATATCTGAAATTGTTTTTCTCGAATTATTTAATTCAATTTTATCGTAAAAAAAAGTGAATTACAAGTGATTTATTGTAATATAACATTAAAATAATTGTTTGACTTGTAGACTAAGTACGATTATTGTTATTAATAATGAGGTGGAAATGTACAAAGATGTATAGCCGGGAAAACTATACATCTTTTTTGCATATAAGGAGAACACATTATGAACAGATATCCACAAATCATGCCGGCAGGAGACTGCGCTGTTGTAGTCGAATTTGCCAATGAAATCAGTGAAACGATAAATCGCACCATCCGGAATTATGTCACCAACCTGAAGGAACAGAAGATTCACGGAATCAATGAGATCATTCCCACGTTCCGCTCGGTGCTGGTACAGTATGATCCCAGATTCATATCCCATGAAACACTGCTCTGTACACTGAAGGAAGTACTGGACATGCCCCGGAAAGCAGAAGAATCTTCCGTAAAAACAGTGGAGATACCTGTCTGTTATGAAGGGGAATACGCGCCGGACATCGAATATGTGGCGGAACACGCAGGATTGTCTGTAGAGGAAGTTATAAAAATCCATTCATCAAAAGATTATCTGATCTACATGCTGGGGTTTCAGCCCGGTTTTCCCTATCTGGGCGGACTGGATGAACGTCTTTTTACTCCAAGGCTTGCGGTGCCGCGCATCAAACTGAGAGCCGGTTCTGTGGGCATCGGCGGTGAGCAGACCGGTCTGTATCCGCTGGAATCACCGGGAGGCTGGCAGCTGATCGGAACCACTCCGGTAAAAGCATACAATCCCAAAAAGGAAAATCCCATCCCCTATGAGGCAGGCGATTATATCAGATTTGTACCGATCAGCGGAGAAGAATTTGCAGAAATAGAAGAACTGGAAAAAACGGGACAGTACGAGTTCCGCATCTATCATACAAAAACGGAGAAATAACGCAATGGGAATCTTGTTTTTAAAAGGCGGTTTGTTTACAACCGTACAGGATATCGGAAGAACCGGCTATCAGAAATCCGGATTTCATGTTTCCGGTGTAATGGATAAACGCTCCTTCATGCTTGCCAATCTTCTGGTGGACAATCCGGAAAATGAAGCGGTACTGGAATTTACCATGATCGGACCCACACTGAAATTTACTTCTGATACGATTATCGCCATAACGGGAGGTGATTTCAGCCCGAAAATCAACGGAAAAGAAGTCCCCATGTACACCGCTGTTTATGCGCATAAAAACGATGTTCTGGAATTTCAGTATGCAAAAGAAGGCAACTGGGGATATGTGGCATTTTCCAGCAGACTGGATATTCCCATGACAATGGGCAGCCGGTCCACCGATACAAAATGCAGGATCGGGGGATATCACGGACGGAAGATGGAAAAAGGTGATCAGATCTGGTTCCGCGCCAAGAGAAGATACCTGCCCTCATTCCTGTCAAGATCGATTCCGCAGGAACATTTTGAAGATCCACTGGTAAAAATCAGAGTGGTAATGGGACCGCAGGATGATTATTTCACCGCGGAAGGCATCCGGACCTTTCTGGAGGAGGAATACACGGTAACCAGTGACTGCGACCGTATGGGATACAGGCTGGACGGTCCTTATATTGCCCACAATGACAAAGGCGCCGACATTATTTCCGATGGAATCACATCCGGATCCATACAGGTTCCTTCCAACGGACGTCCCATCGTCATGCTGTCCGACCGGCAGACCACCGGCGGATATACCAAGATTGCGACCATTATCAGCGTGGACATTCCCAAACTGGTTCAGTGCAAAGAACAGACCCGGATCCGTTTCGAGACCATCGGTGTGGAGGAAGCTCAGAAACTGTATCTGGATGAACTGGATACCTACGATGTGATCCGTCAGAAGATTCATCACCCCTGCAGGGAAGTACTGGATCCGAGACAGTCGGCCAAAAGAATTGCAACACTCTTTAAAAATTAACAGAGGAGCGATGAGATATGAATATAAAAGA
>JALFLM010000135.1 GCA_022774705.1 Lachnospiraceae bacterium
TGCTCTGTTTGCAGAACTCGGAATGAACCTTTCTACGGCATTTAATATCTTTGTTCGTCAGTCGCTCCGCGAAGGTGGAATTCCTTTTACCATTACTCTGAATCAGCCCAACAAGGAAACGATTTCAGCCATGTTGGAAGCAGAAAGGATTGCGAAAGACCCGTCCGTGAAAGGCTATACCGATCTGGATGAACTTTTTGCAGATCTGAAGAAATGAGAAAAACCAAATATATTGTCAAGCTCACCTCACAATTCAGAAAAGATTACAAACTGGCTCTGAAACGTGGACTGAAGATTAATTTGTTAGAAGATATCGTTGCTGCCCTCTCCATGGGAGAACCGCTTCCGGAAAAAAACAAAGATCACGCTCTAACCGGGAATTGGGCAGGACACAGAGAATGCCACATCCTGCCGGATTGGCTGCTGGTATATCGTATTGAGGACAATGTTTTGGTTCTGACTTTGGCCCGTACCGGAACACACAGTGATTTGTTTGGAAAATAAAATAGCTCCAATAAGAAAGAACGGTTCTTCCATAGAATATGCTAAGACCGTTCTTTTTTAATTACACAGATTTTTAAAATAGATACTTTTTATTTATTAGAATTTTGCAGATATTAATCATCCCCCGCATTTTCGATCTCTTCATCAATCAATTTATGGAGCATTGCCCGGAATTCTTCCAGATTTCCTTTCCTGGCTTTTGATGCTGTCTTTTCATTATCAGGTTTCTTATCCTGATTCCCTGTTCCAGACGGCATTTTTTCTTTGGACACGGCTGGTTTCTTTTCTTTGTTATTCGTCCCGTCTGTGAGGAATGACCGCACCGATACTTCATAGGCAATCCTCTCTTTTCCTTTTCCATCTGATCGGTCTGAAGAATTTTCATTCTGTGCTGCTTTCGGATAATAAATCCGGCTTTGAATCCGGCCTTCCAACGTTACATGGTCACCGGGGGCAAACTGTGCAGCCGCTTCGGCATCTTTTTCCCAGAAAATACAGGGAAGATAATCAGAAATATTATGGGACCGGTTCACTGCAATCTTTACTTCCGTAATCTTTCGACCTCCAGGCGTTTCCCGGAGAAACGGTGTATTGCAGACATATCCGTCAACCTGAATATGATTATTGTCTGTATGTGTTGTTTTTCTGACAGCAAATGCAGATACATACAATCCCAGATGGCGGTTTCCATCTTTATTATAATTGTTGGAACGATACTGTCCAAAAATCTGTACTTTATCCCCGGCCTGAAGGGATGCATTCAGATGTTCTTCCGAGACGAATACCGGAATTTCATCCAGAAATCCGCTGTATCGTTTACTGCATACAGTAGATTGATATATATTGTGATTTTCCCTCCTGTGGCTGAAAACAAAGTCCGATTTTAAAACGCCGATCAGGACTACCCGGTTCATTAAATTCATTCAAGTCTCCTCCTTTGTCTCGCTGAAAATAAGATGTTTTGTCTCTCCTCTCTCACCAGACACTGCCGATGATCCCAGCCGCTGCTGCTGCGAAATAAAAGCAGATACCAGCTGCAATCCGGGGCCAGTCTGTTTGAAAGTGATGGAATCCATAATCTTTTATCCTGCCTGCTGTTTCCGAATACTGCAGTAACAGTCTGGTTCCATGCAAAGCCAGAAAGCCTGCTGCAGTCGTGCAGACCAAGTCCATGACCGCCGAAAAACCAAAATTAAGAGAGAACAGAAAATTAAAGATGACCTTAAGTATTTTGCATAGGGTAATCACCAGCATTCCTGTTAAAAACAGGTGAATCCATTTCCATTTCTGCTCCATCTGCGGATCGGATAGCGTTTCAAATGTCTTCACAAACCGCAGCAGGCTGATCAGGCTCAGGAAAAATCCGGCTGCCATAACAAAACCGGCATAATTGTTAATGAGTGCCTGCAATATACGGAAAAACCCGGTTTCTGTTATAATTGTGTATATAAAAATTACAACTGCTGTCATGACAGCTGCTGCTCTTACGACTATATGCTGCTTGCTAAGTACCCACCCTTTTTGTTTGATCATTTCTATCGTTTTGTTCATGATTGCTCCTTTTCCTGTCGTTTCCTGATTCATTTTCCTGACTTCTTTTCCCGGTCATTATTTTGTCCGTCCCAAACATATGAACTATCAAAACAATGATGCCGGTAAACGACGCCCCGGTCAAAAATCCTATCGTATACAAGTCCATTATTTTACCTTTCTTAGATTATGTTAGATAGCTGAATAGCTGCGTTGCGCGCTGCTTCTGTTAATATGGCTTTTTTATTGTAAACCGGCTCACTCAAAAACCATTTTCTTCGAAATCAATCCGCCCTCCCTCTTTTTTCATATTCCATCAGAAATCCGGAAGGACAGTATAAAAACAAAACGTCCCGGGTATTCACCTGAGACGTTCTGCCATGACAAATCATGCTGATAATTTCCTGATTGCTGCAAGCGCTTCTTTGCACTGTTCAAGACTGAATCTTCCGATATTGGTTCTGCCATATGGAAGTTTCATTTCGTCGGACAAATACGCGTAGGTTTCGGATACCGTCCATCCTTTCTGATCCTGGAGATCCATCAGTGCGGTATCGACCCTTTTCCTGTAATCAAGCAATTCCTTATCGGATGCGCTCATAAGAATCGGCATCTTTTTATGTGTGGAAAACGCTTTTTTGCAGACCGGGCACTTACAGCGCAGATTGTTGTGGACCGCTTCCCCATAAAGGAAATCATTTCCACAAAACGGACATTCCATTATAAAATAGTCATTGTATCCAATATCCTTATCACAGATGGAATTGCCAAACACCTGATTCAAAATCAGCATCCGTTTTCTGATAAATGCATACTGCGCTGGATCCGACTTTTGCGAAGCCTCCAGTAAAAGCTCCTCCAGGTGTTCCCGCACCATATCCGGCGTAACTGTAAAATAAGTCAGTTCCGGATAACGGACGATTGCCCAGTCACAAAAATCCCACAGTATTTTCCTGGTCGAACGGTCTTTCCTTTTCAGTTGAATCAGCATATCAGCAAACAGCAGTTTGCCAGAGTCATTCTTTGCCATTTGTTCTCCTCCCTGGTATTCATTGGTTTGCAATTAATATTGGGGAAAACGGAAATGGAATTCAGAAAAGCGCTCTGTACCGGTCCAAACAACCGGTCAGTTCCTGTATTCTTCCATCTGTCTCATCTCCAGGACAAATCCATTGTTCAGATCAAAGATAACCGGCCAGTACAGCCTGCTTTCCCTGCTTTTCGTCTGCAGCTCCTGCAGAATATCCGCATACCGTTTCGTAAACCAGCTGCAAAATTCCATAACCTGATATTTTTCCGGGTCAGCCACGCCGGAAGGGGCAAACCTGGTATCAAGCAGTTCAACATCAATGGCCGATAAAGCATCCAGAACCCGGTCCAGATCCGGCATTTGACCGATACAGATGATATCAGCAGGACCTTCCGATTGACCTGTTTCGCCAAAAACCTCTTTACAAAACAGATTGATATACTTATTCTTTTTCAAAGTTCATTCCTCCATTCATTCAGACACATTGCCCGGGTACATGTACGTTCTTCATCTTAACCGGACTGTCTTTTATCGGTATCCACCATCATAACTCAATTTTACTTTTTGTGTTTTCTGTAGAATGAACCATGAATTGCAGCTGCCATTTCCCGCAGGAGAACCATCATAAAATCCTTGACTTTTTCGTAGGATCACATATGCTTTGAGCGGAACGGGAAACGGCTTTTGGGCGCACTTTCCCTGCCAAACAGTGGAAAGTGCGTTTCTAACTTCCTTTGATATGCTCGTCGCATCACCGGGTATCCGTGTTAGTGTGTATGTACTCTGTTCCGTCTTACAACTTCCCAGCACTGCTTTTTCCATGCACCTCATGCCTCATCCACATGGCGGCTGTTTCCGGCCTTTGCAGTGTTCCCTGTGACCTTCCAACCATAGCCACAAACAATCAGCCCTTGCGCTCCCGTCCGTCTTTTCCATGCTTATAAAAGTTTAGGATTTCCATACTGAAATGGCGGAGGCCTGGCTTTTTCGGACTTTCACCCCCATACTCCGGAACAGCTGCATACACCAAACGCCAGCCCTTCCGATTGCTGGATTTATTGAATCGGCTCCAGCTCACCCGGATTCTTTATACTCGTTTTCCTTATCTGCGAGATAGCCGGACAACCTGCCTGGTTGAGAAGCAGGATAGAACGCCCTCCCATATCCCCCATGGGCAGGGCAACAAAAAAAGGCTTCACTGCCTTTTTTGTTGTTTATGACCGGAACCGGCATTGGAACCAGGTTCCGTACTGCAAAAGCCGGTCCCCACACACTGACCAGTGCTTTGTCATAAACAATATGGGAATTTTATTCCGATTCAGCCATTGGGTTCGACCACCTCCCACGGCATCATATCATCCCGGAACCCACGGAAAACCGGCTGCCGCAAAGCATTTCTGGTGTTGGGCATATATTCCACCCGGCATACCTTTTCCGGCTTAACCCAGACCACATCCCCCTTTTCTTCTGCCGGAATCAGAGGAAGAAACACATCATCTGACGGTCTCAGATACGAAATAATATCTCCGGACACACCGCTGGATAAATGTCCTTTATAAATCAGGGTTTCATTCCGGTATTTTGCCAGTATGAGGCTGTAATGCCCTTGCCCTTTTTGGATATATCCTGCCACGATATACTCCTCATCCGCCATCCGCTTAAACTTGATCCAGTCTTTGGTCCGTTTCCCCATGCGATACAGGCTGCCTTTCCTTTTGGCTACCACACCTTCCAGCTTCTGCTCCTCACACAGCTGATACAGAGCACGTCCTCTCCCGTCAATATATCTGGACACGGCAAAAAACGGCATTTCCTGCCGGATCAGCGCTGCCAGCTGCTCTTTCCGTGACATAAGCGGGACATCCAGCAATTCTTCTGAGTTACAATACAGACAGTCATACGCAACAAAAGCTGCCGGGAACCGCTCTGCTGCCAGACGGATTTTAAAGGGATCCGTCAACAGGGTGCGCCTCTGCAATTCATAAAAATCCGGCACCCCGTTTTTCATGACCACGATTTCCCCATCCAGAATACAACGCTGGGAAACATAATTTCCAAGTCCCTGCAATTCCGGAAATTTGCCCAACATCCTTACATTCCTCTTGTTTCGCAGATCGGTCAGAGCCGTTTCTCCCTCCAGATAAGCCAAGCACCGGAAGCCGTCCAGCTTCAATTCGTAGATCCAGTCCGGATCATCAAATGCCTCCTGCTGCTGTTTGATCAGCATAGGCTCTGCTTTCCGGTCCTCAAACAAATCCGACAGATTCATGACACATGTCCTGTCTGCTTCCTGGAAGCAGGCTGGTTGATCAATTCCAGACTTCCCTGCAGCGCCTCCATCAGATCGATCACATTGTTGCCTGCCCCCTGGTCCACCTGAAGCACATCTTTTCCTTTTATTTTCTGCATGATTGCTTCCCGGAGCCGCTCCTGGTATTCGTCATGGAAATCAGCAGCCACAAAAGGCTTTGCCATGCTCTGAACCAGCAGCTTTGCCATATCCAGTTCCTTCTTATCCAGCTGCATTTTCGGAACTTTTCTGGGAATCTCAGCAATCTCATCGTAATAATACAGAGTTTTTGCAATGAGACCGTCCTTCAGCGGATAAAGAACAATCGTTTTTTCCGTCTGTCCAATCACAGTTTTCGCAATTCCCACCATTTTCAGGGAAAGCAACGTCTGTCTCAATAACTCAAAAGCTTTCTCTGCCCCTTTATCCGGCACCGCATAGTAATCCTTTTCATAATAAATCATGTCGATCTCGCTCATTTTGGAGCACTGTACGATATGGATGGTCCGGTCTTTATTGGTTTTCAGCCGATCCAGCTCCTCCTCCGTCATGGTAACATATTTTCCCTTTTCGTACTCATATCCCTTCACGATATCCTGCGGGGTAACCTCTTTCCCGCAATGGGAACAGTATTTTTTATATTTAATCCTTGCACCGCTTTCCTTATCCAGCTGGTTGAAATGAATGTCGTTATCTACTGTCGTTTTATAAAGTCCCACCGGGATCAGAACCAGCGACATGGAAATACTCCCTTTATGTGCTACTGCCATTTTGCTCACCTCCACAGCTATTATCTGCAGAAACGCATCAGAAAATCAATCCTTCAAAATATTACCATTGACCCAGGAACATTTGTTCAGTATAATAAACACATGAAAGTGAACATAAGTTTGCAAAGATGTTATTTCATAATGATGTGAATTCAACGTTTCTTTCCCTGGAAAAAGAACCGTTGAATCTATAAAAACAGACAGAGAATAAAGGAAGGATAAATATGGGATTTTCACTGGAACAGCAAAACGAAAAAATGCAGGAAAAAGCAGTCAGAGGACATTATCATAAAGTTGCTGTCGGATGCTGGTTTACCGCATCCGGCAGATCCATACCCCAAATCGCAAAATATGAAGAAACCGACGGAAGCCTTCACACCCTGCACCCGATTCAGGTGCTGAAATCGGAACAGAAGTATTATGCAGGAGTCCTGAGCAGAAAATATGTCTGCCGCGCTGTCGTGGATCAAATAGCATCAGAATTTATACTGCTCTACCATCCGGAGTCCGGAATCTGGGATATGGTTATTGCTGAAAAATAAACCTTTTCTCTTTCTCATTCAATCAGATTGGCCATTTCCGAATCTTATGGCATCAGCATCGGGAATATATTTTCTCTTAAAGTGTAATTTTCCGGGATCTGTCTCAGGACCGATCAATAATACTCCTGTTATTTTTCATATTGATAAGGAAAACACACATACACCAAGGAGGAAAGAAGATGAAACTGAAAGAATTATCTGATGGAATGACAGAAGATCTGAAACTGATGGTAAAATCATCGGAGGAAAAGCAGACTGTAAAACAAAGCCCCTACGTAATTGCTGAAATGACAGATGGGGACAGTGTGGCCCAGATTAAATTCTGGGGGATTGATAAAAGCTTTTTTGACGAGAGGTTCCCTGTGGGCTGTGTCATGAATGTACCGGTCAATTGTAAAACATACAAAGATACTCTGACTTATTCAGCCTGCAACGGGTATGGACTGCTTCATGAAGAAGAGTATGATATTCATGATTTTCTCATTCTGCCGCCGGTGGATCCGGAGGATATTTACAAAAAATGCCTGGATATCATTTCGAGCATGAACGACCAGCACGCAATGTCAAAAAAACTGCTCTCCTGCATTTACAGTGAACGCAAATATAAAGAACAGCTACTCATATGGAGCGGTGCCAAGTCACTTCACCATAACCTGCGGGGCGGCCTGATCTGGCACATGTACCGGATGGCTGAACTGGCGTTATTGCTGCCGTACCGCGATATCTGTATGAATGCTGATAAATATGAACATTTTATGCAGAAAGCCTATGCGAAATACCCCCATGACGCTCAGCCTACAGCAGACTTTATTGCCGGGCACAGCAGGATTTCGGCAACCGAAGAACAACTGAAAGAATATATTGGAAATCTGAACCCGGAAAATCCATATATCAAACAATTAAACCGATTTCAGGGAACCTGGCCGGATACTGCAAAAACACTGATCGCATGCCGGATTGCTGAAGCAGTTGCTAAAGTATATCCCACCCTAGATCCCTGTCTGATGATAGCAGGAATTCTAATCCTTTCAATGGATCTGGATGCTGCTCCTGAAAGCAGGGATATTTACTCATCCGGCGTTTTAATCGGGGAACGAATGACCAAAAGCAACCTTATCAGTCATGACGAAACAGAGGAAGAAAAATGCCTGCAATCCATAATCATGTCCGCTGACATCGGCAGTTCTCTTTCACTTCATGAAAAAAATCTGCCGGAAGCATTTGTACTCTCACAAATATGGAAAATGGCGGATTATTCCTGTGCAGATAAACAGATGCTGGCAGCAGGATGTCTGATTCATGATATCGGTAAACTCCAGGAACTCACCACGGATCTGTTTGGCTGTGCCGATTATACGGTTCCCGGAAGCCTTTTTGGCCATACACTATTGGGAATCCATATGGTAAGCCGGATCATCCAGGAACTGGAAATTCCCGGTGAAATCGGTGACATGTATCTTCATATGATTGCCTCACACCATGGTAGAACAGAATGGGGAGCCCTGGCAGAACCGGCATTTCCTGAAGCTGCGATCATCCACTGTCTGGATATGATTGACAGCCGGATGTATACCTATGAAAAAACAACTCAACAGCTGGAAGTTGGAAACTTATCTGAAACCATCTGGGGACTTGGGGCCAAAGTGTATCGGGCAAAATAAATAATCCCATCACGCATTCCAAAAAATGGAGTCTGTAATTTTGCAGGCTCTACTTTTGGTTTATCATAGTATTATCCTTAGTTTATTTCCCATCTCCCATATTATTCATGAACATACAGCATCCTGTATGTAATTACATTTCAGAAAGGACAGAAAAAAATGAAAAGTAAACGTCTTGCATGTGCATTATTAGCATTGACAATGGCTACAGGTTCAGGTATTCCTGCCGCAGCGGCTGGTAACTCTGTGAGCTGGCCCACCAATAATACGGAGGTTTCCGCTTCTGACTGGGGTTCCTGGTCAGACTGGCTTGACAAATACCCGTGGAATAATCCCGAGCTGCAGGAACCGGAAAACGGAAATTATACGGCCCCTGCCAATATTACTGTAACCTCTTCGATTGGTACCGCATCAAGAAGCATGAAATTTACATGGGACAAAGTAGAAGGAGCAGACAAATATATAGCACAGTTATCTACCTCTCCTGATTTTCCGGAAGATGACACGAGAGAATCTACCAATTCCAATACCTACCGTTCATATAGAATCAGCAGCGGTGGCGGAGTTTGGTACGCACCTGCGCATGCTACCTATTACTTCCGGGTAAAGGCAGTATATGGAAACCATGAAAGTGAATGGAGCGAAGTTGTTGTAAGTGCTGGAGATAAGTTCCCTGCCGTTCCGTCTGTAAATTAACCTTAGATCTTTCAAAAGAAGGCATCCTATCACAAGATTTATTATCTGTGATAGAATGCCTTCAATCATTCAATTTCAATTCACTTCACAAATTCTTAATCTGTTTCCCTGTCATTCCAATCAGTTTCTGCTTTTTACTCTGCTTCTTCGAAATGCAGTCATCCCTCCCCCAATCAGTACCAATGCCAGTACCATGCTGACATATAACCAGTCAGGAGTTCCTCCTGCGACCGGAATGACCAGTTTTGTAGCATTTGCTACTTCATAAGTGATTTCATAAAAGCAATATGCACCAGCTGCTTCATCCCAGACCGCTTTTGAAATATCGGTGCCCTGTTCCTCTGCTTCTTTCTCTGTCATTTCCAAAGGAACCGTGATGTCGATATTTTCTTTCAGCAGCATATGTCCATCCACTGTGGAGATTTCCGTTAAAACATAATGCTGCGGAATCAGGTTCTCAAACAATACGTTTCCATTTCTGTCAGATGTTCCCTCATATTCCGAGCCATCATCTCCGACCAGACGGAAGCGGACTCCTGCAAGAGGCGTTTTTCCATCCGTATCATATTTTACAACCCGGATTTTTCCTTTATACACTTCATCATAGGCATTGATCGACAGATTTTCTGCTGTAATGGTACTGCCGCCTGATACAATCCGCGCTTTTCCGTCATCTCCCTGGACAATCACCAGTTTGAGTCCTTCTGCTACCTCGACCTCTTCCGACCGGTCTGCAAACTTCATGGTTCCTGCCAGCTGATAATAACGGGGAGCCTGAATTTCTTTCACGGTATAAGTACCTAACGGATACACGATTTTCCCATCGACATCTCGATACAGTGCATCGGACCGATCTTTTACCAGGCAGGATTCATCTGAACAATCCAGCCGGCCTTTTTCATCTGTCTGAAATACCCAGGTATGAAACGGGGTTCCAGTTGCTGTCCCATCGGTATTCGCATAATAATCAATCTGGAATAAAGCACCTTCCAATGATGCCGTACCTGCCGCTGTGGGTTGCTTTGTTTCTGCATCCATTTTCTGCAGAATGAGTGCAAATGGATGATTCAGAGGAGGTTCCTTACAGCTGACGGTTGCTGTTTTCCCTGCTGTGATGTTGACTGTATGAACACCGGAAGCATTTGCCCCATCCCCCAGCTGTCCATTGCAGAGCATGTATCCGGGAGAAGCCGTCTTTTCCTTTACATAATACGTTCCTGCCGGTAC